>NZ_JAQIBD010000001.1:600000-900000 GCF_030347965.1 Sulfurovum zhangzhouensis | reverse complement strand
ATTGTGCCACTCCTTCATTACCTGTCTCTTCAAGATAGGCAATGAGCATTCCAAACTGTGTTCCCCAATCACCTATATGGTTCTGACGGATCACATCATCACCTAAAAATTCAAGCAGGTTTGATATGGTATCCCCGATGATTGTTGAACGCAGGTGTCCTACGTGCATCTGTTTTGCCATATTCGGTCCGGAGTAGTCCACCACTACTTTGATCGGTTCTTGATGTTTGCTGATACCAATCCTTTCATCACTCAGTGCTTTTTTACATTCTGAAGCGATCCACTCGGGTTTTAACCAGAGGTTGATAAATCCCGGTCCGGCAATTTCAGCTTTTTGGAGTAGAGATGAGGTATCAAGAGCATTGAGAATATCTGTCGCGATCTCTCTGGGATTTTTACCCAGTTTTTTTGCCAAGGCCATAGCACCGTTGAATTGGTAGTCACCAAACTGCGGTTGTGTCGCTTCAGAGACACTGATAGGTTCTGCATCGATGCCGGCTTTGATAAATGCCTCTTTGATTAGAGTATTAAGTTGTGATTTTAGTTTCATAAGGTTCCCATATGATCGTAATAATTAAATTATGAAATTGTAGCAAAAAATAGTTAGTGGAGAGTTAGAGTATAGTGAATAGTGTTCAGTGCCAAGCACTGAACGTAAGGTTTTAAGCGTTTTCGCTCTTTTTTTCTTCGATCTTTGCTTCAGTTTTAGGTTCTTCTTTTGAAGCAATTTCTTTTTTCTCTTCTTTATCTTCGTCTTCTTTTACCGCTTGTTTAAAGTCTTTGATCCCTTTTCCTATACCTTTTGCAAGATCAGGAATCTTCTTTGCTCCAAAAAGAAGTACAACGATTGCTAAGATGATCAGTAGTTCTGGCATACTTGGCATACCCATATTAGTCCTTTTATTTCGCTACAATGAGCATTAATTTTGGATAATTATACATGAAAATATTTAATCTTTCTTAGTGGGTCAACCATCGTGTGATAAATTCCGTTTGATCTTCTTCGTTTTGTTTCAGTCTTGCAGCTTTAGCTATGATTACAAACTCTTTGGTTGCATCTTCTACCGTGTCATTGAGGATCGTAAAATCATACTCACCAACTGCTAATATCTCTTTTTTGGCATTTTCGATTCGTTTGCTGATCACTGCTTCATCGTCGGTTGATCTGGCACGTAGCCGGCTTTCCAGCTCACTTAAAGTAGGCGGTGTGATAAAGGCGGAAGTAGTGATATCATTCATTTTTGCACGTACCAAACGGTGCCCTTGGACATCAATATCAAAGATGACCAGTTTCCCCTCTTGTAGAGCTTCTCTCACAGGTTTAAGAGATGTCCCGTAGTAGTTACCGTGTACTTCGGCATACTCAAGGAAGTTTCCTGCTTTGATGTCTTCTTCAAACTCTTCTTTGCTTACAAAGAAGTAGTCTTTGCCATGTTCTTCACCTACTCTTGGAGGACGTGTTGTCGTAGAGATTGAAAAATAGTATTCTCCGATTTCCTCAGCTGCAGCATTGATGATCGTACTTTTTCCTGCGCCGCTTGGGCCGGATAATACCAAAATTGCTCCGTTGTTTGATATTTTATTACTCATTATTCACTGTCTTTGAAATTGATGTTAATGGTCACTTCTGCACCTTTGAGAAGTTTTTTCAATTTTTTGGTCTTCATTTTTTGTATTGCATCCAGCAGTTTTGTTTCGAAATCTTCTCTCTGTTCTTCTGATTTGTGGGCATCATGTGTGATTTGAAGTGTGACATCCTTCTCTACTGCTTTGATCACATCTTCTTCTTCTACGATCTCAAGCCCTTCATCAATAAGATTTTGTTTGATGACCTCTCTTTTTAAAGTTTCCAATTCATCTTCATCTTTTTCCCATAGGTCATCATCGTATATCTCATCATCCATGTTCAAGAGAGATTTTATTCTTTCGATTTCACTGATATCTAGAATAGGATGAGATATTGCTGTTGGCTCTTCATCATCTTTATGCTCGTCATCATTTGCATCCTCATATAAGTCTTCGAGTGTCTCTTCCGCTTCCGAGAGAGGAAAGATATGAGGTGGTTCATCTGCTTCTGATTCAGATGTTTCTATAAGCTCAAGAGAGTCTATTACTTCTATAATTTTGGAAGGAAGAAATGGTTTTTTGATCACAACATCAATAAGTTCATTTCTTTCATCAGGATGGCTTGTAAGCAGTACCAGTTTAGCTATACGGAGTTTTTTTAGTATATCAGGGGAGATCTTTTTGTAACTTGCATCATCGATAAAAGCAAGGTCATATGCCTTATCTTCAATCTCTTCTTGAGAGGAGAATTCATAGAGTTCTGCATGCCTGTCTTTTAAACAAAGTGTAATGAGTCTGGAAACAACAGGGTTTGTATTGAGCAATAAAATTTGCATGCAGAAAGAATCCTTTTTTAATATTGAATATGAACGATTATAATCAAAAATTGATTATGTCTTGTTGTGACGCTATAAAGCCTTCACGAGCCTTATAAACGTCTCTCCTCTGTCTTTGTAGGACTTAAACTGATCAAAACTTGCAGCTGCCGGGGAGAGCAATGCAATCGAGTCAAGGGTATGTTCCTGGTCAATAGCTGCAACGGCTTCATCTATCGTTTTTGACTCATGGGCTTCAATTCCATAGGTTTTTGCCAGATTCAGAAGCCTGTTGTTATTTGCACCGATTGTATAGATCTTGATATTACAACTCTGCATGACTTTAAAGAGCGGGGTAAGGTCAACGCCTTTGTCCTCCCCTCCGAGTATCAAATGTATCCTTTGATCTTCAAATACTTTGATGGCCTGGATGGCGGCATCAAGATTGGTTGCTTTAGAGTCATTGATCCATACTCTGCCTTGAGAATCTTCTATCTTCTCTTGTCTATGTCCATCGAGTTTGAAAGCGTTGATGAGATCATAGTCAGTTTCATCAAAAAGTACTTTTGTGATCGCCAAAGCAAGCAATGCATCTTGTAAAAATGCACCTTTGAATTCAATCTGACTAGCATCAAGGTCAAAGTAGTTTTCCAAAAATGCGTTAGAGTCATACTCTACCACATAGGCATGTGTCTGAGGTACTTCCAGGCCTTTTGGAATCAGTGCAAGTTCACCTTCTCTCATCGTCTTGAGCGGTGCAAGCTTGTCTGCCTCATACTGTTCAGGAGTACCATGCCAATCAAGATGATCCGGCGTGATAGGCAGCAGCAAATAGATATTTGGTGATGCGATTTTCGTATGATGCAGGGTAAAAGAGCTGGTTTCAAGTACCCATATCGGTGCTTTGTTATCAAGGTCTGCCAGTGGCGTACCGATATTCCCGCCGGATACGGCACCGCGCTTCTCAAGTAAGTATGTCAGCATCTGTGTGGTTGTCGTCTTACCATTGGTTCCGGATATCCAGATGCTAAAGGGCATGACTTTAGAAAAATAGTCATACTCACTAAGCAGGTTTTTGGCACTTTTGATCAGCGGATGATCTGGCTTAAGACTAGGTGTTGTGACTTCAAGTTCGCTTGCTTCGGGATCAAAGAGGTGTGATGGAAGGATCTGGTTACCTTCTTCATCAATAAATGCTTCTTTGACATTATCATCAAAAAAGGTACATCCTCCGCTAAGAGCTTTTGCTATCGCCCGAGTGGTCAGTCCATATCCAAAAAGTGTAGGTTTGTTCATTTTATTGTCCATTGTATTCAACATGTTTGTCTTTACGGCTTTACTTTGTTATGAGCGCTTTGTTTTAGCAACTACAAACGACGGAATGTTGTCGTTTGCTTAATGTTTCTCATCTAAACTTAAATGAGATGAGTGCAAGAATATTGGCAATAAGGGAGATCATCCAGAAACGTACGATAATCTTGTTCTCTGCCCATTTTTTCATTTCAAAGTGATGGTGTATCGGAGCCATCAAAAAGACTTTTTTCCCGCGTAATTTGAAACTACCTACCTGCAAGATCACTGAAACCGTCTCTATTACAAAGATCAGACCGATCAAGATAAGCAGTACTTCACTTTTCCCGAGGATTGCCAGATATGCTAAAAATCCACCGATTGCCAAACTACCGGTATCGCCCATAAAGATCTCAGCAGGATAACAGTTGTACCATAGAAATCCTAAGAGCCCTCCTGCAAGAGCAGCAGCCATGATCGTCACTTCTCCTACCCCTTTGATATTTGGCACAAGCAGGTAGCCTGAAAAAATCGCATGACCTGTAACATAGATGATCGTACCAAGTGTGACAAGTGCAATGACAGAAGGTACGGTTGCAAGTCCGTCAAGCCCGTCAGTCAGGTTAACCGCATTGGTAGTAGCCAAAAATACCAATACCCAGAAAATAATTGCAAAATAGCTCATATCAAAAAGTTCGTTTTTGAAAAATGGGATATAGAATGTTGTAGGAAATTCGGCATACAAAAGAAGTCCTATAGCAATCAAGGCTACAATCACTTGTCCTGCCAACTTGCCTCTAGCAGAAAGCCCTTCAAGGTTGTTCCCGGAAAGGATCTTCCCGATATCATCTTTAAATCCTACGAAACCAAAGCCGATAAGGGTAATAAGCCCTGCCAAGACAAAAATGTTCCCCAGATTAGCACTCAAAAGTACAGCAATTACTGTAGAAGAGATAAATACTGCTCCGCCCATGGTCGGTGTATGGCGTTTACCTTCATGTGCAGGGACATATTTATTGATGGGTTGGTTGGCTTTTTTTGAGATCGCCCATGCCAGGTATTTAGGCATGATAATAAGAGTCAAAATAAATGCGATAAAGAACGCAAAGCCTGATCTTACGGTAATGTATCCAAAAAGGTTGATATCTAAAAGATGCGAGAGTTCGTATAACATGGGTCTCTTTTTTGGTTTTAGGATTAAAAAAGGTTATTTTACTATCATTTCAATAAAATATAAGACTTGACAAGAATAGGGTACTTAATGGATATTCAAAAAACAGTTTTAATTATTACTGATGGTATCGGGTGCAAACCTGACAGTAAATGCAACGCATTCAAAGATGCGGTAAAACCAACCTATGACAAACTTTTTGAGGAGACACCAAGAGTGCTGATCTCTACCCATGGGCTCAGTGTCGGATTGCCTGAAGGACAGATGGGAAACTCAGAAGTAGGACATATGACCATAGGAAGCGGTCGTATACTCTATCAAGATCTCGTGAAGATCTCATTGGCTCTTAAGGACGGAAGTATTGAGCAGAATGCTGCACTTAATGAGATATTGGCCAAAAGTGACAGGGTACATCTTGTCGGATTGCTTAGTGACGGTGGTGTACACTCGCATATTGAGCATACGATCGGACTGGCAAAGCTTGCAAAAGCAAGAGGTAAGAGAGTATTTTTGCATCTGATCACCGATGGAAGAGATGTAAGCCCGACTTCTTCAAAAACTTACATTGAACAGATCGAAGGGATCACAGATGAGGATATCTCTATCGCCACGCTTGGCGGGCGCTTTTATACAATGGACAGGGATAACCGTTGGGAAAGAGTTGAGAAAGGGTACAGAGCGATTGCAGAAGCTACTCCTGTTACGACCCTTTCTGCGACAGAGTATGTAGATGAAAGCTATGCGAAAAAAGAAACCGATGAGTTCATAATGCCTGTAGCTTTTGAAGGATATCAAGGTATAGCTGAGGGTGATACGGTGATCATGACCAACTTCCGTTCAGATAGGGTACGTGAGATCACTACGGCATTGGGTGATGCTGACTTCAGTGAATTTGACAGAGCATTTAAGCCACTGCATATCGCTACGATGACACAGTATGATTCGACATTCCCATATCCGGTTCTTTTCCCTAAAGAGGCACCTAAAAACACACTGGCTGAAGTGGTAAGTAAGGCAGGGTTACGTCAGCTGCACACGGCAGAGACTGAGAAGTATGCCCATGTAACATTCTTCCTTAACGGGGGTATAGAGGAACCAATGGAGGGTGAAAGCCGCGTACTGATCCCTAGTCCGGATGTGAAGACCTATGATATGAAACCGGAGATGTCAGCTCCTGAAGTAGGTGAAGCCGTACGTACCGCAATGGATGAAGCCTATGATTTTGTAGTGGTTAATTTTGCGAACGGTGATATGGTCGGGCATACCGGAAATTATGAAGCAGCGCGTAAAGCGGTCCATGCAGTTGATACCGAACTTGGAAAGATCATCGAAAAAGCAAAAGAGCAAAACTATGCGATCGTGCTTACATCAGATCACGGAAACTGTGAAGAGATGGTAGATGAAGAGGGCCATATCTTGACCAATCACACCGTAGGAGAAGTATGGTGCTGGGTAATGGCTGATGGTGTAGAAAAACTCAAAGAAGGATGCGGGCTCAATAATGTAGCACCGACCGTACTTAAAATAATGGGTCTGCAGATACCTGATGAGATGGATGAACCACTTTTCTAGGGTGTTTACCATTTAACAATATTTTTTAAACGATGCTGTTTGCAAAATGCCAATGGCATCGTCATCGTAAAGGTCTATGACGACTTTACTCACATATTACTTCGTTTTGATACTTTTTTAAACAATTAAAGACCAACCTCTTTTTTAAATATGATACAATATATCCAAAAAGATAAGTTAAGAAAGGTGGTACTTTATGAATACAAAAATTAAAGAATCAGTCGCCACACTTTTAGCACACATTATTAAATTGGATGGTAGGGATGTAGAGAAGGAGGCTCCCCTCTTTTGTAACATACTTGGACAGGATTTTAAATGCAGTGAGGCTGAAGCTAAATCGCTCCTGGAAGATCTTATGGACAAAGAGTATGATCTTGATCATCATATCCAGATTATTAAAACTGCACTGTGTGAAGACAAAATTTCTAAATATCATTTAATGGAACAACTGAACCATATCATTTACTCAGATAAGATCACTCCTGAAGATTATGAGTTCTTTGAAAAATTAAAAAACGAGTTCTTCGATTGTCATTAAGCGCTTCATGATACAATATCGCAAAGATTTTAAGGGATTATGATGAAATTTAGTGGAAATAATGTTCTTGTTACCGGTGCCAGCAGAGGTATCGGTGCAGAGATTGCTAAAAGATTGGCTGAAATGGGGCTCAAAGTCTGGATCAATTACCGTAGCGGTGAAGCTGAGGCTAATGCAGTAAAAGCAGCGATCGAAGCAGAAGGCGGTAAAGCTGAGGTAATCGGTTTTGACGTGAGTGATGAAGATGCTTTTGTAGATGCAATCAAACATATTGTAGAAGAAGACGGTGAGATGAGTTACCTTGTCAATAATGCAGGTATCACCAAAGATGGACTTGCAATGAGAATGAAGACAGAACAGTTCATGGATGTCATTAATGCTAACCTGAAGTCTTCATTCGTCGGGTGTAGAGAAGCACTAAAAGTAATGAGTAAAAAGCGTTTTGGTTCAGTAGTCAATATCGCATCGATCGTAGGTGAGACAGGAAATGCAGGTCAAACTAACTACTCGGCAAGTAAGGGGGGAACAATCGCGATGACCAAGTCATTTGCACAAGAAGCTGCACCAAGAGGTATCAGATACAATACTATCACCCCGGGCTTTATTGCAACAGAGATGACAGAGGTACTCAAAGATGAGATCAAAGATGCCTTTACTGCGAAGATCCCGTTGGGAAGATTCGGTGAGCCGAAAGAGGTGGCTGATGCAGTAGCATTTTTACTTTCTGATCATGCTTCTTACATTACCGGTGAGACATTGAAAGTCAATGGCGGGATGTATATGTAATTTAGGCTTTGCCTAAATTGTGAGGTATGGATGTCTACTAAAATACTTGTCCTGGAAGATGATCAACTTTTCAATGAAACACTTCAGGATTTTCTAGAAGAAGAGGGCTATGCGCTGGATGCTGTGATGGATCCCTATTCAGCGCTTGACCTCACATATGAGAATAAGTACGATATCTACCTATTTGATGTGAATCTGCCTTATGAAAGCGGATTTGACCTTCTGGACAAACTACGCAGTGCAGGGGATATGACCCCGACGATTTTTTTGACCTCTAGAGATGATAAAGATTCACTTGTTGAAGGATTTAGTTTAGGGGCAGATGACTACATGAAAAAGCCTATTGACTTTGATGAACTTCAAGTGCGTATCGAAGCTCTGCTTCGCAGGCAGACACGAACTCAAAACGTTTTGATCGGTGAGTATACCCTGGATGTGAAAAACAAAATACTCTATCATAGAGATAAAGAAGTAGATCTTACGATCAAAGTGATAGAACTGTTGATGCTCTTTATCCAATCCAAAGGGGATGTGGTATCTAATGAGTTTATCAAAGAACAGCTTTGGACAGCGAATCAGATGCCAAGTGACGGTTCGATACGTGTCTATGTGACACAGCTTAAAAAACTTTTCCCTGAATATATCAGCAATATCCGTGGCGTTGGCTACAAATTTGAGAATATTGATGCATAAACGGGTAGTCTGGGGAACAGTTATCTATGTGATCAGCATAGGATTTTTCCTTGGTTTTATGTATCATATGCTTAATACATGGGGTATCTCTGTTAAGATATACCTCTTAGTATCACTGATACTTCTGCTATTTGCCGTTATGTTCGGATATATCTTTATCTCTACGCTGCTGGCACAGCAAAAAAGAATCGATGAAAACCTTTCTCAACTTACCAAAGAGATATTGCATGAACTTAATATCCCGCTTGCAACCATCCAGGCCAATACTAAACTCATCGCCAGAAAATTGGATGATCAGAAAAGTTTGGACCGTATCGCACGTATTGAAGCATCTTCCAAAAGACTTGAAAGACTTTATAGGGAACTAGTTTACAGTATCAAAAAAGAGTTACACCCTATCGAAAAAGAGAACTTTGATCTTAAAAAAGTTTTAGAAGAGAGGGTAGCGGTATTTGAAGCATTTGATCGCAATAGTTTTATAGTGGATGTTATGCACTATATGATCACGGCTGATAAGATAGGATTTGAGAAAGTAATAGACAATATCTTGATGAATGCAATGAAGTATTCATCCAAAGATACATCCATTACATTGTCCCTTAATCAAGATACTCTAAATATCAGTGATCAGGGAGACGGGATGAGTGAAACAGAGCTTTTAAAGATCTATGAGCGTTACTATCAGGCAGACAGTTCCAAAGAGGGAGAAGGGATAGGTCTTGCACTGGTAAAATCTTATTGTGATAGTGAGGGTATCGATATACAGATCAAATCACAAAAGAATGAGGGAACTACTGTTTCGCTTAATTTGACAAAGATCACTTCACACTAAATTAACATTTGCATCATATAATCTGAAAGTAAAAAATAAATGGATTATGTATCATCATGCAAGAGTTTATAAAATAAAAATGGTAAAACGCTTTTATGACTTTTGTTATAATGCATTTCAAAAAGAGGTTGTGTGTCTAAATATCGGTTTTTACTCTCTTTTTTAGTAACAAGTCTCATCTATCTGACAGCAGGATTTACGCTGCTTTATTTTTCCCAAACCGTCAATGTATCAGATAAAAAATCATTTGTTAAAACCATTGAGCTCAGCCTTCAGGCATACCAGCCGGAAATAGTAGAACAAAGATCTGAACCCATAAAAGAAGAAACACCACCCCCGGTAGAAAAAACACCGCCCCCTGAGCCTATTATAGAAAAACCTAAGCCATTAGAGCAGCCAAAACCAGAACCTATAGTGCAAAAACAGGAGATCAAAAAACCCAAAGAAAAAAAAGAAAAGCTAAAAAATGTAGTCAAAAAAACCAAAAAACCGCCTACACAGAAAATAAGTGCGCTTAAAAGCAGTAAAAAACAGCAGAGTACAGCTGAAGAGAAAAACCTCTTTCTTGCAAAGGTGAGAGATCGTATCAATCGCAACAAGCACTATCCGAATATTGCCAAGCGCCGTGGAATGCAAGGGAGTGTCAGAATCAGCTTTACCATCTTGTCAAACGGCCAAGTCTCCGGCATTACAGTGAACGGACCAAAGGTTTTTCATACATCAGCGAAAGAAGCAGTGCAAAAGGCTTTTCCTATTGCGGTCAAAAATATACCCATCTCTTTACCTGAACAAGTTTCTGTCACACTTCACTACAAACTGAGCAGATAGGCTACAAGGTAACAAACTTCTGGTTTCTGAAACAACCGCAAAGAGAATTTAACAAACATTTAACACTATTTTGTTTTACTTATAAGCTATGAAAATAAGGAGTATAAGGAATGAAAAAGGTTGTGGGACTTTCACTACTGACTGCAATGGCTCTTCAAGCTGCACCGGTAGAGTTAGATGAGATAGAAGTCGAGGGAAAAGTAGACACAGAAGTGATCAAGGATGTAAGTGGGGAAGAGATCAAATCTGCTGACTTGGCCGACGCACTTTTTAAGACATCTCCAAGTGTTGCATTGGTACGTAGAAGTGGTATCTCAAATGATATTATCGTAAGAGGGATGAAGAAGGATAATATCAATGTATTGATCGATGGTGCAAAAGTATGTGGTGCATGTCCAAACAGAATGGACCCTCCTATTTCACATATTGCTACTAACAATGTAGATTATATCGAGATCAATGAAGGGCCTTTCAATGTCGAAGACTTTGGAAATTTAGGTGCGGATGTAAAGATTAGTACACTAAAGCCTTCTAAAGAGTTCACAGGTGAAGTAGGATTGAACTTAGGAAGCTGGGATTATAAAAAAGGTTACTTCAATGTAAGCGGCGGTGTAGAAAATGTCAGATTCTTGCTCAGTGCTTCTACAGAGAGAGGCGGCCAGTATGAGGATGGTGACGGTAATACTTTTGCTGAACAACAAGATAACTACATCGCTGATCACGCTACTGCAGGAGGTATGGCATACCTTCCAAGTCAGCGAGACATGGATGCATTTAGTAAAAAAACAATGATGGCAAAACTTTTTTGGGATATTGCTGAAAATCAGGAATTGAGATTAGGCTATACAGCGAACAGAAGTGATAATATCCTTTACCCGAATACCCCAATGGATGCAATTTATGATGACAGTGATATCTATACTGCAGAGTATATTGCAAAAGATCTTGGAGAATATTCTAAAAAACTTTCATTGAACCTTTACCAAACCGAAGTAGATCACCCAATGTCAAATGAGTATAGAAAATCTTCTATGATGATGGGCGTAATGACACATGCACTGACTACAAAGGTACAGGGTGCGAAACTTAAAAATGAGTTTGAACTCGGAAACCATGCACTTGCAGTAGGACTTGATTATAGTCTGAGAAATTGGGATGGGAAGTATTATATGAATGATATGCCGTTATCTAGCCAATATAATAGTATTTGGGACGTAGATACGGAAAATGCAGGTATTTTCATTAAAGATAAGATGACGGTAGATCAATTCGAAATTGATATGGGGCTAAGATATGATAATACTGAGATCACTACGGCAGATACAAATACAAGCGTTCCTGACAGAAGTTACAACAGTATAAGTGGAAATATACTTGCTACTTATCATGCCAATGAAACAACAAAATATTTCGTAGGTGCAGGTATAGGAAACAGAGTACCGGATGGAAGAGAACTCTACTATTATGATAAAAGTGGTCTAAGAATCGGTAATTTCGATCTGAAAAAGGTTACTAACAATGAGATCGACATGGGTCTGGAAAAGAAATATGAAAATGCTGTCGTTAAAGCGAAGTTCTTTTACAGTTATTTGAAAAATTTCATTGCTTATAACTCAGTACAGAAAACGTTTGATAATATCGATGCAAGAATCTGGGGATTTGATCTCAGCGGTACCTACTTCGCAACAGAATCACTCTCTTTTGATATCGGAATGTCAAAGCAAAACGGGAAAAAACTGGATGCTGGTAATATAGTTGGACAGGAGGATCAAGATCTTCCGGAAATTCCACCATTCAAGATGAACTTGGCAGTGAACTATGAAGTAGATCCAAGCCTCTTACTTAATGCTGAGGTGATAGCATCGGATGCATGGGTACACTATGATGCAATTAATGGCGAGCAGAAACTTGATGCATATGGTGTCTTGAACCTTAAAGGAACGAAAACATTTGGAAACAATGTTGAGTTGACTGTAGGTGTGGATAACGTGTTTGGCTCTACTTATGCAACATCAAATACTTATCGAGACCTAACTTTGATTTACGGCGGTGGGGATGTAATGTTGCTGAATGAACCCGGACGTTATTTCTATACAAATCTAAAATACAAATTCTAGGAGTATAGATGAAAAAGGTTTTAGTCATGGTATGGGCTCTGATGGCATTAGCAAGTCTTTTACAGGCAGAGATGAAGTGCGCTGCAGGTAAATGCGGAGGCAAGATGCAAGAATCAAAACCTAAAAAGATGATGAAGATGTTTCAGAGTGTATCACCCTCTGAAGCAATACTCCTTCAATCAGGAGATGCAAAAGTATTTTGCCCGAACTGTGGTATGAACCTGCCTATGTTTTATAAGACCAATCATGCAGCTACCATCAACGGTCAAGTAAAACAGTATTGTTCGATACACTGTCTGGCTGAGGATGTTCAAAAGGGGCTCAAGCTTTCAGAAATCAAAGTAGTGGATGTCATCAGCTTAACGTTCATTGATGCAAAGAAGGCATATTATGTTGTCGGCAGCAGCCAAAAAGGTACGATGAGCATGAACAGTAAATATGCGTTTGCTCAAAAAGCAGACGCTGAAGCTTTTGCAAAAATCAATGGAGGGGAACTGACAGATTTTGACGGTGCACTTCAAAAAGCGCAGGAAGAGTTTCAAAATGACTGTAATATTGTTAGCCAAAAGCGCGATGAAATGCGTGAGATGGGGGAAACACTCTATAGTAACAAGTGTCAAAAGACAGATGAAAAGTTTGACTCTATAGCTGAAGCTAAAGCATTTATCCTCACTCATAAACTCTGCGAAGAATTAAATCCTAAGCAGCTGCAGGCTATCGGGCTTTATCTTCAAAGCAGATAGATGCTACACTTTGCCTAAATAACAAGAGATCGGGTTCCCCTACGCTCTTGAGAGGTGTCATTTGAAAAAAACGATTTTTATATTTTTTATAATACTTTTACTTCCTCTTTTTGCCAATGATATCAGTCAGGCTAAAGTGATCAAACTGACCCAAAAGGGTGAGAAGATTGTCAAAAATATGTGTAAGATTGATAATCTGCCGTCAGCTACCGGCACGATTGACCTATTGATCCAAAAGATCAAGGATTCACAGGCATGTCCGTCTCTTTCACCGAGCCAACTGGAAGCAGTTGCCTACTATATCAGTGACGGAAGTATGAAGGCTCAAAAAGGACATATCCATGTACCTCAGGGTGCCAAGTGCCCTGTCTGCGGGATGTTCGTTGCTAAGTATCCTAAGTGGGCCGCTTTGATAACTCATGATGAAGAACAAACTTACTATTTCGATGGGGTAAAAGATATGATGAAATACTATATCTTTGATGGTAATTTCCCTTTTGAACGTGATAGGATCACTATGATGAAAGTAACTGATTACTATAGCTTGGAAGCAATTGATGCGAAGTCGGCATTTTATGTTTATGATTCTAACGTGTATGGACCGATGGGACGGGAACTTATCCCATTTATTACATTGGATGATGCAAAGACATTTAGTCGTGAACACCAAGGAAAGAGGATATTACACTTTAATGAGATCACTGATGCCATGGTAATGGCATTGGATGGACTTTAATAAGAGGTTTACGCAGTTGATCAAGCAGTTCTTATGGATGGTAAGTTTTTTGATTGTGTTGGCAACTCTGACAGTCAGTCACTATCTCTGTGTAGATAGAACATCGCAAAAAGAAGCTTTTTCTCAGGTTGTAGCAGTAACCGGTCTCGCATCACCTTCGTTTAGTACTGCATTTTATGAACCAAACGTTTTGGGTGAAAAGATAGAGCATCCTGTTTTTCCTCAAATGCAATCACTGAATAGAATGGATTTTGTCTATGCTGAATAAGTATCCGTTTTTACATTTTCTTACTCTGCTGCTTTTTAAACAGAAGATCAAACACATGGGTATTATGTCGATTTCTGTCATCATGGTCACACTGGTAAGTTCGGTACTCTTTATCTCGACATCTCTTCAGCATACGTTGCAGGATACACTTGCTAAACAAGCAGATTTTACAGTAAACAAAATCGAGGCAGGCAGATCTGTAAAGACACCGCTTGCATGGGTTGATAAGATCATTGAGATCGAGGGGGTATCGGATGTGACACCTCGTGTTCACGGCCGTTACTTTTATGCACCTGGTGAAGAGTCATTTTTGATTGTCGGTATTGATTTCTTTGAAGAACAGAGTGCAAAAGCATTGCAAGTATTGTTAAAAGATGTCGATCTCAAGCAATTTTTCAGTACGGACAGTATGATCGTAGGAAAGGGGGTGAAAACTTTTTTTCAAACACATTACTATACAGACAGCTTTTCGTTTAAGACACCTCATGGAGTATTTAAAAAGGTGAAGATTTATGAGGTCTTGCCCAACTCACTGAATTTGTTTACCAATGATATGATTATTATGCCTATTGAGCTTGCACGGGAGATTTTTGGATTGGGGGAAGATGAGGTCACGGATATTACTTTTAATGTTCCCAATGATGCAGAGTGGGACAATATCATAAGTAAGTTGCATCTACTGGACTATGATATGAGAGTAGTGGAGAAAAGGGAGATTCAAAAAGCGTATGAGAACCTCTATAACTACAAGGGGGGTATTTTTTTAATTCTCTATATTATTTCACTGCTTACTTTTATGCTGATCTTATACCAAAGATACTCTATGGTCTACTCTAACGAGCGAAAAGAGATAGGTATTTTAAGAGCGGTTGGCTGGAGTATCAAAGATATTTTGAGGTTGAAGTTCTATGAGACATTGATCCTTGTCATTACAAGTTTTATCATAGGTGTAGTAGTCGCATACGGTTATGTCTTTATCCTGGGAGCTCCAATTTTGATCGAGATCTTTTTGGGCGGTGCAAATCTATCCAATGAAGTACGGTTGATCCCGACGATAGAGTTTGGTGTACTTGGATCTATCTTTTTACTCTATGCGGTACCTTTTTTTACAGCTGTACTGATCCCTGCATGGAGGATCGCTGTGATCCCACCTAAAGAGGCAATGCAATGATAAAGATTGAAGGTGTAAGTAAAACATTTGGTGAGGGTAAAGAGCTCTTTGCAGCACTGAAGTCTATTGACCTTGAGGTGAAAGAGGGTGAATGTGTGATACTAAGCGGTATTAGTGGGAGCGGGAAGTCAACACTGCTTTCACTTATTGCTGCGCTTGACCGACCAAGTAGCGGGAAGATCGTTGTAGATGGTGAACTGATCTCTAAACTGCCTGATCTGCATGCATCAGCTTACCGTGCAAAGATTATCGGAGTGGTGTTTCAGCATTTTAACCTGTTAGAATCATTAAGTGTGGAAGAGAATGTGATCATTCCTTTGATCAACAGTGGTTTAGATATGCCTACCATCCATTTGATGGCAGAGCAGGCTATGCAGCGTGCCTTGATCCAGCATAAATCATCTCAGGATGTCTCTTCGCTTTCAGGAGGTGAGAAACAGCGTTGTGCTATCGCAAGGGCTTTGGTACATGACCCTAAGATCATTCTTTGTGATGAGCCAACGGCCAACCTTGATAGGGAAAACTCACTTAAGTTTATTGAAATGATTCAAAGACTGCATGAAACAGGAAAAACGATTATTGTGGCTACACACGATCCGCTTTTTGACAAATTGCCCTTTGAGAGCCGTATCATACATATGGAAGATGGGGCAATAGGAAGCAGCAGTGAATGAGATCTTTCTAAGCAACGAGGTGATCACCTATCTCCTCTCTGAGATAGTGCTTTATATTTTGCTGTTGATTGCAGCGATTGCTACTGTAGGTATCTTGAAGGGATGGAACTTTGATCACTTTACTGAGAAGCAGTTTGTATTAGAGAACCGTTCCTATCTGGTGATGAGTATTATCTTTTTTGTACTTGGCCTCAAAATAGTTCTTCTTCCTTATTTTGCCTATACTATTGATTCACTTTCTGTCTTAGTACCTGGAGCAATGTGCGCAGCAGGTGTGATCGATGCGAATGGGTATGGCGATCCTTTATTGGTTTTAAAGATCATGATACTTTTTGTAAGTGGTCTATGGCTTAGGGTGAACCGCATTGATCTAGGAGAGAAGAGCTATCCCTATATGAAGCTTAAGTCGTGGTTTTTTCTTTTGATCTTTATACTTTTGAGTGTAGAGGTAGTACTAGATATCTTATACTTTAGTCATATAGAAACTACCAAACCGGTGAGTTGCTGTTCAGTCATTTTTGGGGAGCTTGGGGGGAATACACTTCCTTTTGGTCTTGATATAAAGAAGCTTTTGATACTTTTTTATCTACTCTATATTCTTTCAGTATTGATGCTTCATTCCCAACGCTATGTTATGCGGGTAGCAGTAATGCTCTTTTTCGGACTTATTGCTTACTATAGTATCGTTTATTTTTTTGGTACTTATATCTATGAACTTCCTACGCACAGGTGTCCGTTTTGTATGCTTCAAGCAGAGTACTTTTATGTAGGATATATTCTCTGGGGACTTCTTTTTATGGGTATGTTTTTAGCTATAGAAAGTGTAGTACTTGAAGGAGTATTTGGAAAAAATGCACTGAAACTAAAAAAAGTTTCGATAGGATTGCTTACTTTATTTGTATTGCTATGCAGCAGCTATGTCGGTATCTATTATCTTAAGAACGGAGTTTTTTTATGAAAACGTTTATGCTCAATCTTCTTACCATTGTAATTGTGATTGCTATTATTATCATTTTATTGCTCTCTTTAGGAACTGACCAGGGGGCACGATATGTCTTCAAAGGAAATACGGCCTATGAACCTATAGTGATCAAGCCCAAAGAGTATCAATGTTCAGAGTGTAGTATGGATATCGAAGTAATGGAGTATAATGCACAGATTATCACACCGGAGGGTGATACCTATTTTTTTGATGATATCGGATGTTTGGTACTTTGGCTGGAGAACCGTACGATAACAACACAAAAGAGCATTACCAAAACATTGGATACGGGACATTGGATCGATGTAGATAAAGCGTGGTATATACGTACTGCTCCTTCTCCTATGGGTTATGGATTTGCAGCATATGAGAATAAGCAAGAGGGTTTTATCCCCTATGAAGAGATGAAACTTTTGATGTTGCAGGGGAAAAATCTTCATGATCCGTTTGTTAAGAAATCACTTTTAGGTCCCTCATAATGTAACTTTTTAGTAACATACCGAAACGTCTGTAAGTGATGTGGCAGACATTTTCCTTGTTTGATTTTTCATCTAACTCCTTTTTATCATTTTTTAGCTATACTTAGATGTATTTTAAACTTATAAGGAGCAATCAAATGGCACTATTTGATGACGTAAAAGAAGTAGTTGTTGAGCAACTTAATGTAAGCCCAGACGAGGTAAAAGAAGATTCTAAGTTTGTTGAAGACCTTGGTGCTGACAGCCTAGATGTAGTAGAACTTGTTATGGCACTTGAAGAGAAGTTCGATATCGAAATTCCTGATGATCAAGCTGAAGCAATCGCTACAGTGAATGATGCAATCAAGTTCATCGAGAGTGTTCAGTAAGTAGCCCGTCTCACCCCCATAGTCGGGGTGATTTTAGGATAGATCTTAGCATTTTTTGAAATGTTAATATATATCTTATTTGTACAGGAGAGATAGTGAGAAGAGTAGTAGTGACAGGTTTAGGGATGATCAACTCTCTAGGACTTGAAAAAGAGAGCGCATTTGCTGCAATGGTCGAGGGTAAGTGTGGTATCAAAGAGATCACATCATTTGATACAGAGAACCACTCAGTGAAGATTGCAGGAGAAATCACGGATTTTGATCCGTCTACTGTTCTGGATGCAAAAGAAGCGAAAAAAGCTGACAGGTTTATTCAACTTGGAATGAAAGCGGCACAAGAGGCAATGGATGATGCTAAAATCCCTGAAAATACTGACATGGAGAGATTTGGTGTCGTATCTGCGTCTGGTATCGGTGGATTGCCAAACATTGAGAAGAACTCTGTAATCTGTGAAAGCAAAGGTCCAAGGAGAATCTCTCCATTCTTCATCCCTTCATCATTAGTGAATATGCTTGGTGGATTTGTCTCTATCTATCAAGGACTAAAAGGTCCTAACCTTTCAGCAGTTACTGCATGTGCAGCTAGTACACATGCGATCAATGAAGCTGCAAAAAGTATTATGGTAGGTACAGCAGATAAAATGTTGGTAGTAGGTGCAGAAGCTGCGATTTGTGAAGTAGGGATCGGTGGATTTGCTGCAATGAAAGCACTTTCTACACGCAATGATGATCCGCAAACTGCATCAAGACCGTTTGATGCAGATCGTGACGGATTTATTATGGGTGAGGGTGCAGGTGCATTGGTACTTGAGGCGTATGAAGATGCTGTTGCACGTGGTGCAACGATCTACGGAGAGCTGATCGGGTTCGGTGAAAGTGGTGATGCAAGTCACATTACATCACCTTCGATGGATGGTCCACTTAGAGCTATGCAAATGGCATACAAAATGGCAGGTGAACCGAAAGTTGATTATGTCAATGCACACGGTACTTCGACTCCGGCAAATGACAAGAATGAAACTGCAGCACTTAAAGAGCTTTTTGGCGGTAAAGAGAATTGTCCTCCTGTAAGTTCTATCAAGGGACAAATCGGTCACTGTCTTGGTGCAGCAGGTGCCATTGAAGCTGTAACATGTCTTATGGCAATGAGAGACGGTGTACTTCCTCCGACAATTAACTACATGACTCCGGATGAGAACTGTGATCTTGACTATGTACCAAATGAGGCTAGAAAAGCTGATCTTAATATTGTAATGAGTAACTCATTTGGTTTTGGTGGAACAAACGGCGTAGTGATCTTCAAAAAGATATAAGGGAATAAGATGGCAACATACTTAGAGTTTGAGAAGAAGATCGAGCAGATACAAGAAGAGATTGTTTCTGCATATGCCATCGCCAATATGGATGCTGTAGCGAGACTACAAAGTGATTTGGAAAAAGAGGTAAACAAGACATTTGGTGCACTCTCAGATTTTCAAAAACTTCAACTTGCACGTCATCCGGATAGACCTTATGCTCTTGATTATATTAAAGAGATCATGCATGATGCATATGAGATCCATGGAGACCGTGCATTCCGTGATGATCCGGCTATTTTATGTTATATTGGCTGGATCGGTGATCAAAAAGCAATGGTAATCGGAGAACAAAAAGGGCGAGGGCAGAAGAACAAGATCAAAAGAAACTTTGGTATGCCAAATCCTGAAGGGTATAGAAAAGCATTGCGTGCAGTAAGGCTTGCAGAAAAGTTTGATATTCCTGTAATGATGTTAATTGACACTCCGGGTGCATATCCTGGTTTAGGTGCAGAAGAGCGTGGACAGAGTGAAGCGATTGCTAAAAACCTTTTTGAATTTGCAGCAGTAAAAGTACCAATGATCTCCATCGTGATCGGTGAAGGCGGTTCAGGAGGTGCCTTGGCAATCGGTGTAGCTGATAAGCTTGCAATGATGCGTTACTCAGTCTTTTCAGTCATCTCTCCTGAAGGATGTTCTGCAATTCTTTGGAATGACCCAAGTAAAGTAGAAGTCGCAACTAAAGCATTGAAGATCACTCCAAATGACCTGTATGAGCATAAGCTTGTAGATGATGTTCTAGAAGAACCGCTTATTGGTGCGCATCGTGACAAAGATACAGCGGCTACAGTGATCAAGAACTACTTCTTAGAAAATGTAAAGGCGCTTAGAGGACTAAGTGTAGATGAACTTCTTGAGCAACGTTATCAAAGATTAACTGCTGTTGGTGCTTTTTCTGAATAAAATGCAAACAGACTCTGTCTGTTTTGTATCTCTTGTATAAACGTGTTATTTAGACAACTCTTTTTACAAGAGAATGTTGACACTATGTTCCACTCTCCTTTATCAGGAGGCTCAAGCGACTAGTCGCTTTTTAATCTTCTAAAAAATAATAGAGTAAAAATGTTACATGAAATAGCACAAACTATCGTTTCTTATATTGGTGATCTTGGCTACATCGGTATCTTTCTGCTCATGTTTCTTGAGAGTACTTTTTTCCCTTTCCCGAGTGAAATTGTAATGATCCCGGCTGGTTACCTTGCATATCGAGGTGAAATGAATCTGTATGGTGTTGTTTTTGCCGGTATTTTAGGTTCTGTGGCAGGAGCACTCTTCAACTATTATTTAGCAATTTACGTAGGGCGTACATTTATTCTACGATATGGCAAATATTTTTTTATCAAAGAAGAGACGATGGAAAAGCTTGAGCGGTTTTTTCAAACACATGGAGAACTTTCTACATTTAACGGCAGACTTATTCCCGGTATACGCCAGCTTATATCATTGCCTGCAGGATTGGCAAGAATGCATGTTGGAAAGTTCTCTTTGTATACAGGACTTGGAGCCGGTATATGGGTGATAGTCCTGGTATCGCTGGGATACCTGTTGGGATCACAAGAAGAGCTTATTTCAGAGTACCTGCGTTCAGCGACACTGATCGCACTACTGTGCGTAATACTTATTACTCTCTTTTATGTCGTAAGACATAAAAGACGCAAGAAAATTCTGGATAATGATTAGTCCAGTATCCAGGAAAGATATTTTTTCTTTTTGATCTTGACAGTTTTCAGTGCTTTTTGTACTTTTTTTATCACATTATGGTTTAGTGCAATATAGGCATTACTATCTGTGATATCTATCTTGCCTATCTCTTCTGTGCCAATACCAATTTCTTTGCAGAGTGTACCTAGTATATCACCTTTTCTAAGCTTTGTTTTTTTCCCTCCGTTAAGACAGAGAGTATCGAAGTCTGATTGCATTTTATACTTACTGTCAGTTTGCAATTCCTTTAGCATACCCTTACGTGCTCTTGAGGTGATATAATGACACTTTGAGCTCTCTTCAGGCGTATACAATGATAGAGCTATACCTGAAGCATCTGCACGTCCTGTACGTCCTATACGATGCGTATAAACTTCTTTGTCAAAAGGAAGGTCATAGTTAATCACCAGTTCTATCTCTTTGATATCCAGACCTCTTGAAGCAACGTCTGTAGCAACAAGTATACGTTTAGAGCCATTGGAAAAAAGAATGATAGATTCATTGCGGGCCCTTTGATCCAAATCCCCTTGCAGATCAATGACGGAGTGACCAAGTGCATGAAGTCTTTCAGCAAGAGTAACAACATCGGCTTTAGTATTGCAAAAGATAAGCAATGAAGTTGGTTTGAATGAATTGATCAGAGTGATGAGCGCATGAAACTTATCCGAGGTTTCATAGACAATTTCATCAATTTTACCAGCTTCTTGTAGTGTATCTACTTTTATCGATAGTGGATTAATGAGTAGCTTTTTACTCAGATGTTCAATCTTGCTAGGAAAGGTTGCTGAGAAAAGAAGTGTTTGCCTGGGTGTTGGTATATTGGAGGCTATACTGACTATATCATCATAGAAGCCCATATCCAGCATCTTATCAGCTTCATCGAGTATAAGTGTACTGATATTATCAAGTTCCAGTGTATGTTTGCTTAAATGATCTTTGAGTCTACCAGGTGTACCTATAAGTATATGTGCCCCTTTTGCCAAAGAGTCTGCTTGTGACCGTAAGGGTACACCACCATAAAGTGTAAGGATCTTTAGATTGGCTTTGTAAGCAGCTAACTTTCTTAGTTCAGTCGCAACTTGTTCAGCAAGTTCACGGGTAGGTGTAATGATAAGTGTTTGTGGTCTATTAGCTGCTATATCCGTACGTATAACGGCAGGTAAACCAAATGCAAGTGTCTTACCTGAACCAGTTTTGGATTGTGCGAAAAGATCTCTACCTTCAAGTATAGCAGGAATGCTCTCTTCTTGTATTTTCGTCATCTGTGTGAAGTGAAGATCTTCAAGTATGTCTAAGAGGGCAAGTGGTATTTCGCTGATTGTATTAAAATATGTCATAGTGTTCTTCGTAAAGATAGTTTAAAAAAGTTTATATAAAGAGAGAGTGTATAAAAACGGGCTACAACGCCCGTTAGATTTTGAAGAATTAAGCGTTTTCTTGTTGCTCTTTTCTGTACTTAAGGATCATATTGAGTGCTTCATCTTTCAAAAGAAGCTTCTCTTTTTTCATTTTTTCAAGTTCCATATCTGAAAGGTGAAGTCTTCCTTCATCTGCATCAGTTGTCATTTGATCAAGTTCATTGTGTTTTTCAAAGATCTTTGCAAAGTGTGCATTCTCTTGCTTTAGAGTGCTAATTTCATCTCTATATTCGTGTAGCATAGTCTACTCCTGTAAATATTTATACTATTTTATCTATTTTGTGATTAGAAGAGATTGAGAGAAGTGAAGTTATCATATTTTTTGTAGATAAAATAGTATAGGCCTTAGTGGTAAAAAACCACTAAAGTCCTTAACAGATATTATTTATGTTCTATACTCTGCGTTTATCTTGACATACTCATAGCTTAGATCACACCCATAAGAGGTATATGTACCATCTCCGAGCCCGATATCGCAAGTCACTTTAAAGCTTTCTTTCTTCATGATTTCATAGGCTTTGTCTTCACGTACTTTATCTAGCTCTCTATTGTTACAGTCATAGATAAGTAAGTCATCATAATGGATCACGAGTTTCTCATCATCACATGCGATACCGGATGCACCTATCGTTGAAGCGATACGTCCCCAATTTGGATCTTCTCCAAAGAGAGCTGTTTTTACAAGTAATGAGTTTGAAAGTGCGACACTAGCAGTACGTGCTTCCTCTATCGTTCTTGCTCCTTTAACCTCAAATGTTACCAGTTTGTTGGCACCTTCACCATCTTTGAGGATCATCATCGCAAGCTCGAACATGATCTTCTCCAAAGCCTCTTTAAACGCTTCCTTATGGTATTTCCCTGAAGTTTTGTTCGCAAGCAGCATGACAGTATCATTTGTAGAGGTATCACCATCAACTGAGATACGGTTGAATGATTGCTCTGTACTTTCTGTAAGTAATGTATCCATATCAGATTTAGGCACATCAGCATCTGTTGTAATAAAGCAGAGCATGGTAGCCATAGCAGGGTTGATCATTCCTGCGCCTTTACAGATCGCGGCGATATTAAAACTCTCCCCATTCTCAAGCTCTACTTTAAAAGCCAGTTCTTTTTTGAAACTATCTGTGGTCATGATGGCACGTGCAGCCTTGTTAGAGTCCTTACCATTGAAATCAAATGCATCAAATGCTGAAGCAATCTTATCTAAAGGCAAACGGTAGCCTATGACACCGGTTGAAGACATAACAGGGTTAAGGACATCAATCTTTGCCGAGAGTTTTGACATAAGGGCATCGATATCTTCAACTCCTTTATCTCCTGTCATGGCATTGGCATTTTTTGCATTGATCAGGACAAAGTCTGTCTGAAAGTTTTTTGGGTACTTTTGAAAGTGTTTGATCGGTGCAGCCTGAAATTTGTTTTGAGTAAAGGTCGCACTAACATCACATGGGACCTCTGAACGGATAAAGGCTACATCACCGTCTTCTGAATTTTTTCGCAATCCTACATTGGTTGATCCGCAGTAAAATCCTTGAACATTCTCCAGCCCCTTGTCTAAAGGTATGATTTTATACATTGTTAATTCTCCATTTGATAAATAGTATATGAATAATTGGATAGTAAGAGAAAAGGTATTCTAAACGTACCTTAACTCTTCGGGTTTTTCTTTACGCCTGATCAAACTTTTCGCTTTAGCGATCCCTTCACTTGTACCGATAAGCAAAAGCTTAGATTTTGGCATGATGATCGTCTCTCCGTTAGGCATTGGAATAAACTTGTCATCTTTTTGACGGATACCGATGATCGTTACGTTGGCAACATCACGCAGCCTTGCTGTTTTGATTTTCTTAAGCGCCAGCCATGAGGTTTTTGAGACTTTGGCTTCTTCCATATCCAAAGGAGTATCTTGCTTATAAAGAAACTCCTGAAGCAGGTTTTCCATATCCGGTCGTGCCGCCATCGCATTGATACGCTGTGCAAGAAGTTTGGTTGCTGTTACAACTTTATCTGCACCTAGTTTAAGTAGTTTCTGATCATCTTCACTGCTTCTCGCATTGGCAATGATAAGGTAAGGCTGTCCTCTGTGAATCTCACTTTCATAGAGGCGTACCGAAGCGATCGTAGCAATATTGTCAGCGATATTGTCAGCTAGGGCAATGACCCCTTTTGCTGAGGATAGGTGCGATTTAAGTATCCCCTCTTCAGTATGCGGTTCAGCAGATACAAAGTACGGATAGTGATACTTTTTAGCTACCTCTTCAAGATCCTCTCTTGGATCCACCACCACAAAAGGAATGTGGTTTGCTCTAAGATGTTTTGTCACCTGAATAGTATATTCGTTGTGATAACATACGACGAAATGCTGCTTTAGTCTTGCGATCTCATAAAGCATTTTACGCTCCTTAGCAGTTTTTTGAAACTCACCTTTTTTGACCACCTCTGCAATGATACCCACGGCTATGGAGAAAACAACAAAGCCGAAGATAATCAACGTAATTGTAAAGATACGTCCTGCATCCGAGATGGGTTGGATCTCTCCAAATCCAACTGTAGTAAATGTGATCCCTGTTTGATAAATCGCGTCCATCAGAGGGAAATGGTCGATGATCATATAGCCCATCGTACCGGCTAACATTACAAGTACAGTAAGAATAAGTGGGAGTCTAAATGGAGCTAAATGACTGTAATATTCATCATTTAGTGTTATATGCGGTTTTGGGGCGCTTCTCCAGTTGAGAAACTTTTTGAATCTTTGGATAGGACCCAAAGGCTTGTATCCCGACGGAGTGGGATACTAGTTAGCTGCAGTTTGTGCAGCTATCTTTCTCATTGTTCTGAGTGTAGAAGCAGCAACTTTAATTCTTTTTGTTGTACCGTCTTCAAGTGTGATCTTTACTGATCTAAGGTTTGGAAGTTGTCTTTTCTTTGTCTTGTTGTTAGCGTGTGATACGTTATATCCAACAAGTGGACCTTTTCCAGATACTGAACATCTTCTTGCCATGATATTTCCTTTGTATAATAATAGATAAATTCAACCTTCATATGTAAAAAGGTGAACATTTTGTGCGATTATAGAGTAAATGACCATAATTTTTGCTTAATATATACAATCAGTTCATTTAACACTAAAGTCCGAACAATTTTTTCATCATTATTGCCCGTTACACCCCGATATTTGGCAGCTTATCATCTATATTTCGTTATAATAACTATAAATTATATCATAATAGGGTTAGTATGTTAGTTGCACCGAGTATATTATCGGCAAATTTTGGAGAGTTGGCAAAGGATGTAGAGGCGATCTGTGAGGGGGGATGTGATCTTGTGCATGTGGACGTGATGGATGGGCACTTTGTTCCCAATCTTACGATCGGACCTGTTGTCGTAGAGTCTGTAGCAAAAGCTGCTACCAAACCACTTGATATTCATTTAATGGTACAGAACAATACTTTCTTTGTAGATCTTTTTGCACCATTAAAACCAGGATTTATCTCCTTTCATATAGAAGAGGAGAAACACCCGCATAGATTGATCCAGAAGATCAGATCCCTAGGGATACGTCCTGCGATTGTACTTAACCCTCATACGCCTCCCGAAGCAATCGAGTTTTTACTTGAAGATATCGACATGGTACTTTTAATGAGTGTGAATCCGGGATTTGGAGGACAGAAATTTATTCCATCTGTAATAGAAAAAGCTAAACGTTTGAAGGAACTCATTGAAAAGAGAAATCCAAAATGTCTGATCGAAGTAGATGGCGGGGTTAATGATGTGAATGTAAAAGAGTTGGAAGCTGCAGGTGTAGATGTCGTTGTAGCAGGATCTTATGTTTATAAGCATCCTGAGGGTGTAGCAAAAGCGATAGCATCATTAAAATAAATTGTTCAGAGCGGGGTTGTGTAAGTGAAAAATAGAAAACTAAGAGTAAAGATCTGCGGTATAACTAACTTAAGAGATGCATTACATGCCGTAGAGTGCGGTGCAGATGCATTAGGGTTTGTCTTTTATAATCAGTCACCAAGATATATCAGCCCTGAAGCGGCAAAAAAGATTGTTGATAAATTGCCTCCTTTTGTTGAAACGGTAGGCTTATTTGTCAATGAAGGAGTAGAGACGATCGATACGATCTGTAAATATACTGATATTTCCCGAGCACAGATACATTTTGAAGTTGATGAAGAGTCACTAGATCAGTTGAATGAACAGGTTCTTCCGGTTGTACGGGTAAAGAGTCCGGAGGATATCAAAAAATTTGATCACAGATACCGTTTGGTGGATGTACATAGTGACGTATATGGAGGAACAGGAGAACGTCTTAATCTCGAGTGGTTCAAAGATGTAGATTGTTCGAAGATCATTTTGGCAGGCGGGTTAACCCCGGAAAACATTCAAGAAGTAAAAAAATACGGCTTTTACGGTGTTGATGTAAGTTCAGGGGTAGAGTCTATCAAAGGGAAAAAAGATCCTAAGAAAGTAGAGCAGTTTATCGCTAATGCAAAAGGTTTTTGAGGAACTAACCAATGCATTTCGTCAGCATAAAGGTGTCTTGACGCCAGAGCAGTATGAGCATATTGCTATCAAGCATACAACACTTTTAGAAGATGCCGATACGATCTTTATCCTTCTTCAGGCATCCGGCTATCCTATCTCACAACGAGAAGATGAGAGCTATCAGTTAGATACCTACTTCACACCTTATTATGAACAGCATTACTGTGTTATCGATATTGAGACCAATGGAAGTAAACCGGGGGATTCTCAGATCATAGAGATAGGTGCAGTGATGGTAAAAAACGGTCAGATCATCGATCGTTTTGAAACTTTTGTAGAGTGTGCTTTTTTACCGGAGTATATTACTAAAATCACTGGGATAGAACCACAAGACTTGATCGGTGCACCCAGTAGAAAAGAGGCTTTAACTAAATTACGTTACTTTATGGGTGATGCAGTATTTGTAGCACACAATGCCAACTTTGATTATAGTTTTTTGGGTGCTTCTTTTGAACGTTTTGGACTGGGTAATATAGGAAACCCAAAGCTTTGTTCGATTGATCTGGCAAAACGTACCTTTGAAAGTGAACGTTACGGTCTAGCTTATCTGATTGATTTTTTGGGTATTGATATGGCAACTCACCATAGAGCCTATAGTGATGCCTATTGTGCATACCAGGTAATGCGAAAGAGTTTTGAGACTGTACCCGACTATGTGAGAAGTGCTGATGACCTTATCGTTTTTTCAACCTCTAGCAGGAAAGCGCGTACTAAGAAAAAAGAGGAAGTGAAGAATTCATCCGATGAGTGATCATTCACTCCATACTTTTTGTTTTGCTAAAAGATGGTGTAAAAAAAGTACCTGTGCAAATACCGGAGCAAAGAGATTGAGTAACGGGATATAATTAAAGAGTGATCCGATCATTGCGATGAGCGTGGATTGTTTACTTTTTTCTTTGAGTACTTTCTTATCACTGATAAATAAAGAACCGACATCATAAACTGTAGGTGCCTTGAGCAGGATGGACCATAGATAGAGCATCACTGCTTGACCTAAGATCGGTATGAAAATCAGTGGAAGCAGCAGGATAAACAATCCAAGAAAAATACCGCTTGACTTCAATGTTATCAGCACCGAAGTACGTATATCGGCACTTCCTACGATTGGTGTGGAAGGATAGTGTTTTTTTGCCAATGTGATCAGTAATTTTTCACTCATGAGAGCAGTAAGGAGTGATACCATTATGATAAAAAGGGTATATCCTACGACTACTGAGGCTAGAGAAGTAATGATAGCATTAAGCCACCCCCACGGTATCCAGCTAACATAAGCTGAGATCAGTCCAGAGAGCAGATCCCATACAAACCAGCTGAGTATAAAAGTACTTACCAGTGAAAGTATGGCAATTTTAATTACAAAGGTAATGACTGATGGACTGAGGATATCCTGGAGACTCTTTGTAATGATCTGTTTCATTATAGATATTCGTTTTTGAAAGCTACATAGCGTTGTGCTGAAGCATAGAGCTCTTTTACCTCTTCATCCGTGAGCTCACGTACCACTTTTGCAGGACTTCCCATAATGAGACTTCTTGGAGGGAACTTCTTATTTTTGGTAACAAGGGCATCCGCACCTACAATTGATTCTTTACCGATAACCGCACCATCAAGGATTGTCGCACTCATTCCGATCAGACAGGCATCTTCGATAGTACAACCGTGCAGCATTACTCTATGTCCCACAGTAACATCATTCCCGATAATAGTAGGGTGACCATCACTCATATCTTCTTTTTTATGATGGGTGACATGGATCATACTGAGGTCTTGTATATTGGTGCGGTCCCCGATAGAGATATAGTGTACATCACCACGTACCACGCAACCAAACCATATCGCACTGTCTTCACCCATAGTAGTACGTCCTACAACTGTCGCACCCTCTGCGATCCAGGCATTTTTGCCTAGTTTCGGTGTCCACTCTTTAAATTTTATTAACATTAACTCTCCTTTATTTCTTTCTCCTTGAAAATGAGCAAAGCTCCTTTTCAATTCCTATCACTAAAGCTTCGCCTTTCGGCTCAGACGTTATTAACTCTCTTTGAGCAGTCGATTCGCCAGACGGTTGACATAGTCCGGTGTCTCTTTTTTTGATTTATTGTGAACTTTGTTGGTATAGTCCTCAAGAATCTTATGATTGTCTACCAATTTTCCAAGTACAGGTACTTTGACATAATTTCCGTCCGGTTGAAGTTTCCAGTTGAGGTGGTTATCAGCCAGCTGAAGCATCAAAATCTGAATGATCTTTTGTGTATGATGATCTTCAGTGATCGGTGTCATAATTTCTACACGTCTTATCAGATTTCGTGGCATAAGGTCGGCACTGGCTATATAGCATTTGGTCTTTGCATGTTTGAAATAGTAGATACGCGGATGTTCAAGGTATTTACCGATAATGGAGTGTACTGTGATATTCTCGCTCACACCTTTAATTCCGGGTTTCAAACAACAGATCCCCCGGATGATAAGATCGATCTTGCATCCCTCCTGAGAAGCCTTATAGAGCGCTTTGATAATATCCTGGTCTACCAGTGAATTGGCCTTGAGGATCATATGCCCTTCTTTACCGTAACGGCTCTCTTTTTCGATAAGACGAAGCAGTTTTGGTTTGATCTGCGTTGGTGCCATATAAAGCGTATCAAGTTTTGTATAAGTAGAGAACCCTGTCAAGAAATGGAAAAAGTTTGTCGCATCTTTGACATACTCCTCTTTGGATGTGAAGTAGGAGATATCTGTATAGATCTTTGCTGTACTTGGATTATAGTTTCCAGTTGCAACATGTACATAACTTTGCAGTTTTTTACCTTTGCGTTTGATTACCTGCGCGATCTTTGCATGTACTTTGAGCCCTGGGATTCCATACACGACATGTGCTCCTACTTCTTCGAGCAGTTTCGCCCAACGGAGGTTATTTTCTTCATCAAAACGTGCTTTCAGCTCTACCAGTACCATGACTTGCTTACCGTCTCTTACTGCATCGATCAATGCTTTGACAATGGGTGACTTTGGACCGGCACGGTAGAGTGTCATACGGATGGCAAGTGTATCAGGATCTGCCGCTGCTTGAGAGATAAACTTGACTACAGGATCAAAACTGTCAAACGGATGGTAAAGCAGAATATCCTGTTTGTCTATTACTTTAAAGATGTCTTCACGGTCAAGTGGCGGTAGTATCTTCGGAGTAAAGGTTGGCAACACAAGATGTGATAAAGAGTTTTCCCCTACAATCTGCCATAGGCTTCCAAGATCAAGAGGGATAGATTTGTACGGATATATATCTTCATGATCAAGATTGAGATAAGAAAGCAAAAACTGCATCAAGTCATCGTTTACGCCTGCAAGTAGCTCAAGGCGGATAAATGATCCTTTATTTCTTGAACGTAGACCCTCTTGCAGGATCTCAAGGAAATCATCCGCTTCCTCCTCTTCAATCTCAATATCAGCATTTCTAGTGACCCTAAACGGAGTAGAGGCTATACATTTGAACCCAGGGAAGAGTTCTGATGCAAAGTATTCAACAACAGTATCTATCGGTACGAATGTATGTTCCAACTGTATAAATCGCGATAAGATACGCGGGATACGGATAAGACCATGCTTGATTTGATCGGAGTCATCTTTGAGCGTCAGTGCCAGACCGAAGCTGAGGTTGTTAAGATGAGGGAAAGGGTGTGTCGCATCTACGGCGATCGGGATAATAACCGGATAGATCTCATTTAAAAAGATCTCTTTGACCTGTGCCTGATCTTTATCGTTCAGGCTGTTGTAATTTTTGATATTGACACCATAAGTATAGAGCTCTGAGACGATTGAGTTGTAGCATGACTCAAGGATCTCGTGTTCTTTATGAAGATAGTTACGTATCTCTTCAAGCTGTTCACCTGGAGTAAGCTTATCGGGACCTGTCTCCTGAATACGTGCTGAGTAGAGAGATTTAAGCCCGGCTACACGTATCATATAGAACTCATCAAGGTTAGTTCCGTAAATTGCAATAAATTTAAGTCTCTCAAGCGGCGGCAGGTTCTCATCAAGTGCTTGTGCAAGTACACGGGAGTTGAACTGCAGCCATGAAAGTTCACGGTTAAAATAGAGTTGTGATGAATTCAGATCCATTGACACGATACATCCTTTTGTCATTACTGTGAAAATAGGCAAAATGGTTAAGCTATACGATTATATTCTCACATTCTTTATTACGCGTATTATAACAAAAGTTTAAAATTGCCCGATAACTTTATACTAAAGCTTTTTAATCTTAGCGATCTCATCGCGCAGTCTTGCCGCCTCTTCAAACTCGAGATTTTTGGCTGCTGCAAGCATCTTGGCCTTGAGCTCTTTGATCACTTTTTGGCGTTCGGCTTTGGGCATTTTGTCCAGTTTACTGCGTTTATTATAGAGTTCACCGGCATCTTCGACTTTGAGATCGGTATCAAGTTCCCTGACCGTAGTCTTTGGTGTGATATTGTGTGCCTTGTTGTATGCCATCTGCTTTTGGCGTCTTGCTTGTGTAGTTTCAATAGTAGTTTTCATCGACTCAGTCATTTTTTTGGCGTACATCAGTACCTTACCATTGGAATTTCTGGCTGCACGCCCCGATGTTTGTATCAGTGAAGTGGTGGAGCGGAGGAATCCTTCTTTGTCTGCATCAAGGATCGCTACCAGACTTACTTCAGGCAGGTCAAGTCCTTCTCTAAGCAGGTTGATTCCTACCAGGATATCAAATTCACCAAGGCGAAGTGAACGGATCGTCTGGTTACGTTCGATCGCATCCATCTCAGAGTGCATGTAGCGTGCTTTAAGTCCCAGGTCATTATAGTAGGTTGTCAGTTCCTCAGCCATCTTTTTGGTCAGTACAGTGACGAGTATTCGTTCGCCCCTTTCAATCACGGGTTTCATCTTGTCATGCAGATCTTCTACTTGATAAGTACTGTCAATGACCTCTATTTCAGGATCGAGTAGCCCTGTAGGACGAACGACCTGTTCAGCAGTGACCGAGGAGAGTTCTCCTTCGATCTGTGCAGGTGTCGCAGAGACGAAAAGATAGTGCGGCGCTTTGTTAATATACTCATCAAATTTGAGCGGACGGTTATCTAATGCTGAAGGCAGACGGAAGCCATGCTCAACCAGTACCTCCTTACGGCTTCTATCCCCGGCATACATACCGCGAAACTGTGGAAGTGAGACATGGGATTCATCAACGATCACCAGATACTCATCATGCATTGCTTCAAAATAATCCATCATAGAGTAAGGAGTTTCTCCAGGTTTTTTTCCTGTAAGGTGTCTGGAGTAGTTCTCAATCCCTTTACATATACCTGTAGCTTCCAGCATTTCAAGGTCGAACTCGGTACGCTGTTTGAGACGGTTATACTCTACAAGCCGTTCCTCTTTTTGATAAAAAGCCAGTCTTTCATCCAGCTCTTCTTCGATACTTTTGATAGCACGGGCCAATTTTTCTTTGCCTACGATGAACTGGTTGGCTGAGTAGATAGTAACCTCTTTTTTGTGCTCGTCTTTTTCCCCGGTCAGTGAATTGAATGTATAGATATCCTCGATCTCATCACCAAAGAATTCTATACGGATAGCAAACTCCTCAGAGTAAGCAGGATAGATATCAATCACCTCCCCGCTGACACGGAAGTTTCCACGGTCAAAATACTCATCATTACGTTTGTATCCCATATCGACCAGTCTAAGCAGCAATGCTTTCTGGTCATACTCTTCACCCATACAGAGCTTTTGCACGATACTTTTATAATCATCAGGAGAACCCAATCCGTAGTTGGCAGAGACTGATGCAACGACGATCACATCATCATGACTGAGTAGAGAAGCTGTTGCAGAGAGCCTTAACCGCTCAAGCTCCTGGTTGATAGAGCTGTCTTTCTCGATGAAAAGATCTTGTCTTGGAAGATAAGCCTCAGGCTGGTAGTAGTCATAGTAGCTGATAAAGTACTCTACATGGTTATTGGGGAAAAAGGCTTTAAACTCACTGTAGAGCTGTGCAGCCAGTGTTTTGTTGTGTGTCATGATGAGGGTTGGCTTTTGTGTTTTTTCGATCACTTTTGCCATGGTATATGTCTTCCCTGAACCTGTTACACCCAGCAGCGTTTGATAGCGGTTGCCTGCCAAGATAGAGTTGCTTAAAGCTTCTATTGCACCAGGCTGATCTCCGGAAGGTTTATAAGGACTGCTTACACAAAATTTGGACACAAAATACCTTTTTTTTCTCTCTTGTTTCTTGTTAAAATTTTGCTATTATATCACAACCAAATATCAAGGAGAAGTGTATGTCTGCGTTACAAAGACTACAAGAGAAGATCGAGCAGTGGAGAGTGGATTTCGAAGCGCTTAAAAGTGAAAATGCTCAATTGAAGATCGAATTGCAAAATGCTACGGGTTCCAAAGAAGCACAATCTTCACAGATTGAAAGTTTAAAGCGTGAACTTGAAGAGAAAGATGCGGAGATCGAAAAGATCATTGCACAAGTTGAAACATTGCTAGATTAAGCTTTTAACAGCGAAAGGAACTGCTATGAAACAGGTTGGACTGACGATCTCCGGCAATCGTTATAATATAAGTTTGGAAGATGATTTTGCTGATTTTGTTTATAAGGACTTGGAAGAAGCAGGAGTTGAGCTGTTTAAAGACAACAAACCCGATGCCCTGCTAAGGGCTTATCTCCGCCTGGCAAAACAGGCGACATCTTATGAAAATGAGATAGAACTCCTTATTGAGACTTTGGATAGTCTCTCTTAAGATTCCTCGTGATCTAAATTACTAAGTTTTTAAAAGACTTCTATAAATTTTTGATTTGTTTTCAAAAAAATTGAAGTTTTAGATTAGTTAAAGGTTAGAAGACTTATAATGGTATTCGTCCAGTTAATGAACTGGTATTAATTTTTTATTTAGGAGTTAAATATGAGACGCGGATTTACTATGATCGAATTGGTATTCGTAATTGTTATTATTGGTATTTTGGCAGCAGTTGCTATCCCTAAGCTAGCAGCAAATAGAGATGATGCAGCAGCAAAAGTATGTGAAAATGAAGCAGCAGCGCTTCTACAAGAGCTTTCAGGATTCTATGCAAAAAATGGATACTTTGATAACATTGAAAGAATGTCTAGCCTACGTGTAGGTGTTGCTACAGTATCAGGAAATGGACAAAATGGTATTGCTGAAGCTGCAGGTACAATCCCAGCTGTAGATGGTCAAACAATTTCATACGCTTGTAACGGTGATGTTGTTGTAACGTATTCTGCTGAAGCAAGTACTTATACTGATGCAAATGCAGTTGTTCACAATCAAGTAGGTATGGTTACAACTGCAACTGTTCCAGCTGCATCGAATGTACCAGGTACAATCTTAAATGCTGACTTCACAAACAGAGAATGGTATAAAGCTGCTCCTGGTTACGTGATCGGTGGTAACTAATATTTAGTTTCACTCCTCTCAGGCTTTTTGCCTGGGAACATTCTCCTTCTTTTCTTTTTATCAATTTTTTTTATCTTTATTATGTTTAGTCCACAGAAATAATCATTTGAATTTTAACTATATAATATGCTAAAATATAAAAATATACTATATAGTGAGAAAGGGATTTATATGGTTGGGAGTAGAAAAGCATTTACAATGATAGAAATGGTCTTTGTGATTGTCGTGATAGGAATATTAGCAGCAGTTGCTATCCCCAAGCTAGCTGCAAATAGAGCTAACACGGAAGCAAAAGTATGTGAAAACGAAGCAGCAACACTTCTACAGGAGATTTCAGGATTTTATGCTAAGAATGGATATTTTGATAATATTGAAAGAATGTCAAACTTGCGTATAGGTATTACAGAAACATCTGGAAATGGTCAAAATGGTATCATAAATGTTGCAGGTACGGTTCCTGCTGTAAATGATGCTACAGGAATTTCATACGCTTGTAACGGTGATGTTATTGTTACTTATACCGCAGAATCAAGTACTTATACTGATGCAAATGGTGTTATACACAATCAAGTGGGTATGGTTGCCATAGCAGGTATTCCTTCTGCATTAAATATCCCAGGTACAATCGCACTTGCTGATTTTAATGAGAAATCATGGTTTAAAGCTTCACCTGGCTATGTCATCGGCGGTAACTAATATTTCGTCTTACTTCTCTCAGGCTTTTTTGCCTGGGAACAATCTCATTTTTGTTCTTTTTGTTATGCGGGTTTCAAAAAAATAAGCATTTGTATTAAAACAATATAATATGCTACAATAGAGAATAGTAAGAGTGGGAGGTGCTACATGGTACAGAAGAGAGTTGCATTTACTATGATTGAAGTTATATTAGTACTTGTGGTGATAGGTATATTAACAGCAGTTGCACTTCCTAAACTTGCGGGGAATAGAGATGATGCTGCTGCAAAAGTATGTGAAATGGAAGCAACTACTTTACTACAGGAACTTACAGGATATTACGCAAAACATAGTACTTTTGACCGTATTGGAAATATGTCGAATATAAAAACCGGAACATTACTTGTTGAAAGTCAGAATGGTATTGCACAAATTGCTACGGAAGTACCTGCATTAGATGGCAACGCTGTAGAATATGTATGTAATGGGGAAATTCTGGTTACATATCAGCCTGTGACTTATGAATTCACAAATCTACAAGGACGCATAATTAGACAAGCCGGTATGACCACAACAGGTAACAGTGCGGTAAAGAGTAATGTTGCGAAGATCGTGTACTCGGAATTTATGAAAAAACACTGGTTCAAACCTGACACTCCCGGTTATGTAATCGGTAGTAATAACTAATAGGAATTTTTCTACGAATATGCATTTTACTTTAGTATTGTCAGAAAGATACTTTTGAGTTATTGGAACTATTTATATGATATACTATGGAATTCTAAAGGAGTTATAAATGGTAGGAAGTAGAAAAGCATTTTCTATGATGGAATTAGTATTCGTGATAGTGATTATAGGTTTACTTGCAGCAGTAGCGATACCGAAGTTTGCAGTGACTAGGGATGATGCCGTTCTTACACAAGCTAAAAATACAGTAAGCAGTATCAGAAGTGCTATAGCAATAGAAAGACAAAAGCGTGTTTTACGTGGTTCTTATGATGATTTTACAAGTTTGGGTGGTTTAACGGGATATGATCAGGTTTTGTTTGATTACTTTGATGGGGATAATACCGGTCCAAGAATTTTAGAGTACAGCGTACGTTCATGTAAAAATGCGAACCTTACCGGATGCTGGACAAAATCAAGTGATACAACTTATGTATACAAAATGCCAAGTTTAGGTACTGCAGTAACATTTACATTTGATTTGAAGAGCAGGTTTGATTGTGATGCTGATAGTCATACACGCGAGTGCCGACTCTTAACTGAATAGAGTGTTTTTTTATAAAACTTTTTTAATTGGATCCAATGTCCCAAGTTTGACATATGCCTCTCAGGAAGAGCTTCAGGTAGGTGCAGTAGTTTCTGTTCCTCTGAAGTCATCTACTAAAAATGCAGTTATCATTGAGGAAGTTTCTCAGCCTTCTTTTACTGCATTGGAAGTGTGTGAGGTAACTGCTCACTATTATACTTCAAAGCAACTCGAGATTGCTAAGTTTATCTCCGAGTACTATTTCTCTTCATGGGGAGAGGCGATCTCCCTTTTTGTTCCTTATGATAAGAACATTGAACCTGTCGTAAAGTACGAAAACAATGACATAAAATTACCTCAGCTTACACAGGCACAACAGCAAGTCTATGATGCACTTCTGCACAAGGATAGAGCATTACTTTTTGGGGTTACAGGTGCAGGGAAAACCGAAGTATTTATCTCCTTGATGGGAAAGATGCTTCAAGAGGGGAAAGCGACGATCTTTTTAATGCCTGAAATCTCACTTACTCCCCAGATGGAAAAACGTTTGCAAAGGTATTTTGGTGAACAGGTTGCAATGTGGCATTCCAAACTGACCAAAAAGAAAAAGGAGAGTATTCTAGAAGGTATTTACAGCGGTCAAGTACGTATTGTAGCCGGGGCACGTTCTGCACTTTTTGTCCCGCTTCAGGATATAGGTCTGATCATTGTAGATGAAGAGCATGATGACAGTTATAAGGCAATGACAAGGCCGCGCTATCATGCCAGAGATGTTGCAGTCCTTATGGGGCAGAAACTTGGAGCAAAAGTTCTTCTAGCTTCTGCAACACCGAGTATGACCTCCTATACCAAGTATGATGTGGTCAAGCTTGATAAACCCTTTATTCAAACAAATAAACGCTATACCTTTATCTCAGGTGATACGATCAATAATGTGATATTGAATGCCGTGAGTAAAAATTATCAAAGGGGCGAACAGTCTTTACTATTTTTACCGACACGAGGGAACTTCAAATACCTATACTGTGAAAACTGCGGGAAAACACACTTATGTCCCTACTGTTCGGTAGGTATGGCATTGCATCGTAATCATAAACATCTGAAGTGCCACTATTGTAACTATACAGAAGCGATCAGGGAGAGCTGCAGCTACTGTGGACATTCGCCGTTAAGAAGTGAACGTATGGGTACTCAAGAAGCCATAGAGGTGATAGAAGAGGCAATTGAGGGGATAAAGGTCGAGAAGTTTGATAAGGACAGTATTACTACTGCTAATAAACTGAAGCAGGCATTAAGACGATTTGAGAACAAAGAGAGTGATTTGCTTTTAGGTACACAGATGCTCTCCAAGGGACATGATTATGCTGATATTACACTTTCAGTCATTATGGGACTTGACCATATTTTGGGTCTTGCAGATTATCGTGCAAGAGAACGGACAATGAGTCTTTTCTTCCAGATAGCAGGCCGCAGTGGGCGTGCAAAGGCCTCTGAAGTGATCGTACAGACAGGTGATCCAGATTTTTTTAAAAGCTATGTTGGAGACTATGAATTATTTATCAAAGAGGAGCTTTCTTTTTTAGAGATGATGGAGTATCCGCCTTATGCTTCACTCGCAAGGATTTTGATCGCGCATAAAGATGAAAAAAAAGTGGCAAAGATCACACTGGATACTGTTGCTAAACTCAAATCTTTTGAGGAGATCGAGATCGTAGGGCATGGAAAAGCACCAGTTGAAAAGATCGCGAATAAATATCGATATCATATTCTTCTTAGAGCTAAGAGCAGAGTACCGCTGCTTAAATCGCTTCATGGGGTAGATTGTAAAGAAATTGAGATCGATATGGATCCTGTCGAATTCTCATAGTAAGATTTTTTAGATAAAATAAGACAAAAATATAGCCAGAGGCAAATAGTGAAAGAACGTTATCCAACCAAAAAGATCTATGTAGGTGATGTAGCAGTAGGAGGAGATGCCCCTATTTCTGTACAGTCAATGACCTATAGTGATACGCATAATGTAGAAGCAACCGTTGAACAGATCAACAGGCTTCACTTTGCCGGTGCGGATATGGTACGTGTAGCCGTACCAAAAATGGAAGATGCCTTGGCACTTCAAGAGATAAAGAAGCGTATCTCACTGCCCTTAATTGCGGATATTCACTTTGATTATAAATTAGCGCTTGAAGCAGCTAAATGGGTAGATTGTATAAGGTTCAATCCGGGTAATATCGGTGAAAAGAACCGTATTAGGGAGATTGTCAAAGCGTGTCAGGATAGAAATCTTCCAATTCGTGTAGGGGTGAATGCCGGAAGCTTGGAAAAAGAGTTTGAACAAAGGTACGGAGCTACAGCAGAGGGAATGGTAGCAAGTGCAGAGTACAATATCAAGTTTCTTGAAGACCTCGGATTTACCGATATCAAGGTTTCACTCAAAGCCAGTGATGTAGACCGTACAGTAGAAGCTTACCGGATGCTACGTCCGAAGAATAACTATCCGTTCCATCTTGGTGTAACGGAAGCAGGTACAGTATTTCATGCTACTATCAAGTCGGCTATTGGACTAGGGACGTTGCTGCTGGATGGGATAGGTGATACATTGCGTGTCTCTATCACAGGTGAACTGGAAGAGGAGATCAAGGTAGGTAAAGCTATCCTTAAAGACAGCGGACGTGTACAAGAAGGGCTCAACATTATCTCATGTCCAACATGTGGACGTATAGAAGCGGACCTGGTCTCAGCCGTGGCTGAAGTGGAGAAGCGTACAGCACATATCAAAACACCGATGGATGTATCTGTTATGGGGTGTGTGGTCAATGCTATAGGAGAAGCCAAGCATGCGGATGTAGCGATCGCTTATGGAAAAGGATCGGGGCTGATCATGGTAAAAGGTGAAGTTGTGGCACGTTTGCCTGAAAATGAATTGGTGGATCGTTTTGTTGCTGAAGTAGAAAATTTTGCGAAAGAGAATAGCTGATGGAAAATATGTACAATCTTAATATTGAACGTGCTGTTCTGTCAGCAATTATCTTTGATCCAGAGATCTATGAAGAGATCGCATCAAAGCTAAAACCTCATGATTTTTATCTCCCGTTTCACCAGCATCTTTTTGCTGCGATGGAAGAGCTTTCACATGAAGAAAAGCCGATTGATGAAGAGTTTTTACGTAATAAACTAAAAAACAAAGGTAAGTTTGATGAAGTAGCGATGCTTGATCTGCTTTCGGTCAACCCAATCTCAAATACTGCAGCTTATCTTTCAGAAATTAAGGCAAAATCTAGTAAACGTGCACTTGCAACACTGGCTACAGAGATCAGAAAAACGACCATAGAAGATGATCTTCCTGCCGATGAAGTAATGAATCTTGTAGAAAAAAAGCTCTACGAGATCACACAGAACAGCAGTAATGAGGACTTCAGGGAATCCCAAGAGATTACACTTGCTATGCTGGAAGAGATCAACCGGCTTAAAGCTATGGGTAACTCCAAACTGATCGGTACAGATACCGGATTTAAAAACCTCAATGACAAAACCTCGGGATTTGGAAAAGGGGACCTTGTTATTGTTGCTGCACGTCCTGCAATGGGTAAGACAGCATTCGTACTAAATATGGCACTTAGAGCGATAGAGCGTGATGAAGGTGTGGCATTCTTTTCACTGGAGATGCCTGCTGAACAACTAATGCTCAGAATGCTCTCGGCTAAAACATCTATCCCATTACAGTCTCTAAGAGTGGGTGACCTTACCGATGAACAGTGGTCACAGCTCTCAGCTGCTACCAATGATATCTCTAAAAAGAAACTTTTTGTTGACGATGGAGGACATGCGACAATTCATCAAGTAAGAAGTAAATTGCGAAAGCTAAAATCAAGACATCCTGAGATCTCTATTGCGATCATCGATTACCTTCAGTTGATGAGTGGTGATGGAAAAGAGGGAAGACAACAGGAAGTCTCAGAGATCTCAAGAGGGCTTAAACAACTTGCCAGAGAACTACAAATTCCGATCGTTGCACTCTCTCAGCTCAACCGTGGATTGGAGGCAAGGGAAAATAAACGTCCCATGCTTTCAGATCTTCGTGAATCCGGAGCGATTGAACAAGATGCGGATATTATTTTGTTTGTTTACCGTGATGATGTATATCGCGAAGCCAAAGAGAAAGAAAAAGAGATGAAAGCCAAAGCTGAGGGCAAGGAGTATACTTCGGAGTTTAGAAAAAAATCAGAAGAAGAAGCTGAGATCATTATCGGAAAACAGAGAAACGGTCCAACAGGAACAGTTGATCTGGTCTTCCAGAAACGTTTTACACGATTCGTAGATGCTTCTCACTCTCCGGCCTTTGAGGTTGTTTACGAGGATAGTGATATCCCGATGAATGAAGGGAATATAGAACTGCCGCAGATCTAATTACACATGAGTAAAGCATTCTAAAGGGGAAGAGAGTGCAATTACAAAAACCACAGCTTTTTACTGAGACAAAGAGCTTTTTATGGGTACTTCTATGTATTGTATCAGTTGTTGTTTTACGACTTATTATGAGCTATCAGGAGTATCAATCCTTTATTGCAAAACCATTTTACTATACTTATGCAGATGTTATCAGTGAGAAGGTGAAAACAACTGCAAACGGAAAAAGTTATAATGTATTGAAACTTCATAGCGATAGCGGGATGCATTTTATCACGACTTCCTATACTCAAAACACTTATGCAAAAAAGCATTTACGTCTTCAGATCTTTCCTGATGAGAAGATCACTTTTCGTGGATATCTGAGTACTTTTTTTGTCAAATCACACATTAAAGAAGTACTCCCAATGCAAAGTACTTATAAAGACTCACTATTGCAACAAGTAGCACAACAGCATCAATCCAAAATGCTTGCTTCTTTTTACAATGCAATCTTTTTTGCTGCACCCCTATCTGATGATCTTAGGGAGCGGATAAGTAAACTGGGTGTGAGTCACCTTATTGCTTTAAGCGGCTTTCATCTGGGTATCCTCTGGGGAATTATATATGGGCTTATCAAGGTAATCTATACAATATTTCAACAAAGATATTTTCCTTATCGATATGTGCTCATTGATGTAGGTGCAGTAACATTCATTGCACTTGCAATATATCTTTGGTTTGTCGATTTCCCTCCTTCGTTGGTGCGTTCGTATGCAATGCTTTTAGTAGGATGGATAATGTTACTTCTGGGAATCGAGCTGTTAAGCTTCACCTTTTTATTTGCAGTAGTAGGTATGCTCTTGGCACTTTTCCCTTCACTAGTGGTTTCATTGGCTTTTTGGCTATCGGTAGCAGGGGTTTTTGCAATTTTTTTGCTATTAAAATATACAAAAAATATCAATAAACATCTTATTGCAGTGTTGGTAATACCTTTAGGGATATTTGTATTGATGCTTCCGGTTGTCCACAGTACATTTCCAATGACAACGCTTTATCAACTTCTTTCCCCGGTTTTATCATTGTTATTTATCCTCTTTTATCCTTTGGTAATTGTATTACATTTGATTGGATACGGCGGAATATTTGACGAAGTATTGACATGGCTGTTTGATGTAGGCAGTGATATAAAGTATCATCTTTTACCTGTCGAGATGATGTTTGTCTATATCATTTTGGCCTTTTTGTCGATCATCTATAAGAGGGCATTTGTGTTGTTGATATTTACAGCATTTTCTTATGCACTGTATATCTTTTTACTTTAGATATGTTCGATCTCCACATCTTTGTTGAGAAGGTCACAGAACTTGAGACCATGCAGGAAGATTGCCCAGGAGATATAGATCCATAAAAAGAAGAAGAGAAGTGTAGAGATGGAGCCGTAGATACTCAAATAGGTTTTATTGTGCAGGACATAGTAGACAAATGCATTTTTAGATAGGTACCAAACGAGAGAAGCGATAAAAGAACTTATGACTGCAGATGATATGGTAACTTTGGTATTTGCGGAAAATTGGTAAAGTAGATAGAAAACCATCCATACGATCAAAAAAGGAAAAAAGTAGATTAGGTGGATACTACTGGTTACACTGTATTTATCCAAATAGAACTGCATTGTTGCAGAGAGGTAAAATGATGCACCCATCAATAAAGGTATGATCAGAAGAAGCAAGGCATAGGTTTTCACGGCACTGAAAACACCACGGTTATCCACTCCAAATATATCATTTATGATATAGTCATAGTTTTTAAAGAAAAGTATTGCTGCTACTGTCACATACAATACTCCAACATATCCCAGCTTGTAGGAGTTCTCCATAAAGGTGTTGATATATTCCATGACCTCTTGGGAGTTTGTTGGCAAGAGGTTGCGAAAGATCATATCCTTCATCTGGTCATGTACTGTATCAAAGATTGGCATGGTTGTAAAGATCCATAGCATAATGACCAGCAAAGGAATGATGGAAAAGAGTGTACTCCAGCTAAGACTGGAAGCGTAATGACCAATTTTGTCATCAAAAAGGTCACTGACAAAGTCTCGCAGGAAGATATAATAGTGTTTTAAAATATTTTTACTTTTCACTCTCTTCCTTTTTTAGTTAACTCGATAAGAGCGATGATTCTTAAAAGCTCACACTATTTAATGGGTATAGGGGAATAAGCCTTGAGGCTCTTCCCTCCAATTATGGCAATGCCATTTTCCCCGGATTGAGAATATTGTTTGGATCAAATGCATGTTTGAGATCTTTAAAGAGTTGTATCTCCTCTTCATTAAAGGCGATACTCATAAATGGTGCTTTGGCTGTACCGATACCGTGTTCACCACTGAGTGTACCGCCCATCTCCACGACCAGTTCAAAGATCTCTTCGATACAGTGGTGACCTTCTTCAAGCTGTTTTGGATCACTCCCGTCTACCATAACGTTGACATGGATATTCCCATCTCCGGCATGTCCAAAACATGGTACTTTGAAGCCATACTTGTGACCGATCTCGTAGATGCGTTTCAATGCTACAGGTAACATACTTCTAGGTACAGAGATGTCTTCATTCAGTTTTTTGCTGCCGTAGATTGTGATCACCGGTGAAGCATTACGTCTTGCAACCCAGAGTTCATCTCTCTCTTTGGCGTTATGTGCGACTACGAAGTCCTGTGCACCGTTTTCCTTAAAGGATTTTTCAAGTGTTGCAAGTTGGAACTCTACCTCTTCCGGTACGTTCCCATCCACATCACCAATCAATAGGCCACCTGCATTTTCAGGCAGTTCAATACCCAGTTTCTCTTTAAGAGCATGTACTACCAGGTCATCCATAAATTCCATTGCTACGGGATTTGCTCCTGCTGCAAGTGATTTAAAGACTGCATTCATTGCATCTTCAACAGAAGGGAAGATACCCATGTAGGCTTTGGTGTATTTAGGTTTTGGTATCAGTTTGAGTGTGATCTCAGTGATAACTGCCAATGTACCTTCACTGGCGATGAGGATACCGGCAATGTTATATCCAGCTACATCTTTGATAGTACGTTTCCCTGCACGAATGATATCTCCATTTGGACGTACTGCACGCAATGCCATAACATAGTCTTTAGTAATTCCGTATTTTGCAGCACGCATACCACCGGCATTTTCACTCACATTCCCACCTAGTGTCGAATATGATTCGCTCGCAGGATCAGGTGGATAAAAAAGTCCTACCTCTTCAGCCGCTTTTTGAAGATCCATATTGACCACACCCGGTTGAACGACTGCAACCATATTTTCCATATCGATCTCGAGGATCTTGTTCATATGTTTTTCCATGGCTAAAGTAATGCCGCCATTTGTCGGAAGTGCTCCCCCTGTAAATCCTGAACCTGCCCCGCGTGGAGTGATCACAATCTTGTGTTCATTACAATACGCCAGGATATGACTGACATCTTCTTCATTACGTGGGAAAACGACCGCATCAGGTTCATAACGCGTACGTGTTGCATCATATGAATAAGCGATAAGATGTGCTTTGTCAGAATAGACATTTTCTTTGCCTACCATATTTTCCAAAGCTTTGATGTGTTTTGCGTCTAGCATAAAATTCCTTTTTAAATATCGGGTGATTTAATGATCTGTTTAGAAGTCATTCAATCGCATTTTAAATATTTTTTCTATACTTTAAAGTTGTTCCATTGTTTTGTAGTAGTCATTTTCATCCTCATTAAAATCAAACCAACCGGATTCTATCTTCTCGAAACGAGAAAAGAAAGGAAACTTTCCTGTTTTAGGCAGATTATCTAACTTTTGCTCATTGATGATCTTTTTAGATACAGGATCTAGCAGTACCGCAGTACCGTTGCGTACAATGAATACAAGTCCAACTTGATAGGCTTTGGCAAATTCGGAAAGATTTTCTCTGCTTGGTACTTTGTCACCTTCAACTGAGAGGAAAAGGGCGTAAAGGTCCGGATGTATCCAGTTTTTATTATATTGTTTTGTGATTTTTGCATAAGTTTCTGCATCGGGAGCCAAAAGCAGTACGTTTTGATACATATACCCCCCTATGACTTTATCACCTCTTGTGATAGGAGTTTTGATTGTCGGCAGTTGTTCATGATCTATCACACTATGCTTTATTGATTTTGCCGAGCCATCTTGGTTGGTCTGGATCACGTAACTTGTAATAGCCTGGGCACTCTTCCCATAATTATGTATCACGACACCGCTCATCCCGTTAAGAGGCAGAGCTTGTTTCAACTTAAGTTGTTTTTGATCTGCATCAGCCACCGATGTTTGTACGGTAGAAGGGAAAAAGCCTGAAAAGAGCGGTATAGAAAATAAAGTAATAAGAGCGAACTTACGCATAACAAACCTTTTGTGGATAATATTAGCTTGATTATACAAATAAAAGAGTAAAAGTTCCATAATCTTCTGATGGTCTCCTTAATTTATTTAAGTTATAATGATGGCCGTACTAAGCAAGATAGGAAGAATTAAGTATGATCAAAATGAAGTATATTGAGGTAAAGGATGTCAATGTTTAAAAGTATTGTTACGATACTTTTTGCAGTGACTTCTCTTTTTGGTGCAAAAGTAACACAGGAGAATTGGGAAAAAGGGCAAACGTTTTCACACTATCTTGAAGCACATAATATTTCAATTGACCTTATCAATGATATCTCTAAAGAAGATCAACAGTTTTTATCTGAAATCCAAAGCAATACAAAGTTTTATGAACTGAGTGAATCTGGTAACATCTTGTTACAATCCCTGATCCCTATCAACGACGAAATGCAGATCCATCTTTACAAGGACAAACGCAAAGGTAAATATGTTTTTGACATTATCCCGATAGTTTATGAAGAGAATGAGTATTTTGCAAATATTGAGATCAATTCTAATCCTTATACAGACACCCTTAATACCATAAAACAAGCAAAGATCGCCAAACGAGTGGGGCAGGTACTCAAAAATACGATCAATACTAGATCGTTGGCAAAAGGTGATCAGATAGCGTTTAATTATACTCAGCGTACTAGGCTGGGAGAAATTTACCATATGCCTGATATCGAAGTAGTGAAACTTACTACACGTGGTAAAACGAAATTTATTTATGCAGATAAAGACGGATACGGACACCTTGAAGGTGCAGAAAATACAAGCTTTAACAATGAGGGAAATTTTATTCATCTGGTACCTTTTCAAGATCGCACAAAAACATTTGGTATGCCTCTTAGACATGCACGTATCACCTCAAGTTTCACCTTTAGAAGATGGCACCCTATCTTAAAGTGTTACCGCCCTCATCACGGAACAGATTTCGGTGCAAAAAGAGGTACGCCTCTTTTAGCCGTATATGACGGGACAGTGAGTTATGCAGGATGGATGAACGGATACGGTAATGTGGTGAAGATCAAGCATCCAAAAGGATATGAGTCACTTTATGCTCACCAAAGCCGTATGAATGTACATAGAGGACAGCAAGTTAAAAAAGGCCAAATTATCGGGTATGTAGGAAATACCGGTAGAAGTACAGGACCGCATCTTCATTTCGGTCTTCAGAAGAATGGAAGGTGGGTGAACCCGATGAGTAATCTTCAGAGGGCTTCTTTGAATCAGAAAAAGTTTACGAAAGTGGTCATTAAACATGCCAAGGTGAACAAAGAAAAGCTGGTTAAGCTGATTGATTCAAACAGCAGTACGTATGTATGGGATGAGACAACTTCAAAGCAGTCAAGAATAGGTGGATAATGAATGAAAAATGAGATCAAGTCTTTTCAGCTCAAACCGCTTGAAGACCCAAAGTTCATTACCACATCATTAGCAACTTATCAACAAAACGGCATAGCAAAAAGTTGGGAGATTGTAGAGGCACACGATAGTGTTGCGATACTGATCTATCATAAAACAAAAGATGCATTTGTATTGGTGCAGCAGTTTAGGCCGGCAGTTTATCTTAACAATAATCTCGGACTTACGATCGAACTATGTGCAGGTATCGTAGACAAAAATCTCTCATTGATGCATATCGCATCTGAAGAGATAGAAGAGGAGTGCGGTTATAGAGTAACTGTAGATCAGATAGAAAAGATCACCTCTTTTCATACTTCTGTAGGCTTTGCAGGAAGTAAACAAATGCTTTACTATACAGAAGTAGATGAAAGCGTGAAGGTCTCTGAAGGCGGGGGTGTGGATGACGAACAGATCGAGGTCATTTATCTGCCAGTGAAGGAAGCAAAATCATTTATTTTTGATGAAACAGTAGCAAAAACTCCTGGATTAATGTTTGCGTTTATGTGGTGGTTTGAAAATAAGAACAGGGTTTTGTAAGTAAAGATTGAGAGTGCATTATGATGCACCCTTAATCTTATTTATCTTGTATTGCCTGTGTATAGGCAGCATAATAATGGCTTCCATCCGTAAAACTATTGACAGTAAGTTTTGAAAAGGCTTCAACGTATTCCCAGAAACTGTCTTTCAGCTCTTGGGGGATATCGGTCTCACGAAGGGCTGTTTCCATACATCCCAGCCACTCATAACGACTTTTCTCATAGATAGAGAACTCATCATGCAGACGAATCATATACTCAGTGAGATCTTGTCCTATTGATTCAGTATGCACCTTTGGTCCACCGCACAGTTGGATAAAAAAGCGTGCATTTTTCTCTTTTACTTTTTCAAATTCCTCTTCATCCTGAGGAAAAAAGTTGGCGATAGAACTATCATAGATCTCATCATAAAAACGATACATTAGATCCTTCATTCCCTCATAACCCAATGCTTCATAGAATGCAGGGTCTGGCATTTTAAAGTGTACTGCCTCACCTTTTGCAACAGGGGTCACATTATACATCTTGTTTCTCCGATTGTAAAATTTTTGAATATTGTATCAAATTATAATAAAGATAAATTATTCATCACAAAAACGTTTAAGCAGACAACCATAAGACTCGATACGTCTGTCACGAAGGAATGGCCAGATATCGCGTACTTCTTTGGTACGTGCATGGTCGATATCTGCATAAAGTATCTCTTCGTTCTCACTCCCGGCCTGCACGATGATCTCTCCCTGGGCTCCTGCAACAAAAGAGTTACCCCAGAAACGTATACCATCCATTACGCCTGCACTGTCTGCTTCAAAACCTACACGGTTGCATGAAATAACAGGGATACCATTGGCAATCGCATGGGAACGTTGGATCGTGATCCAGCTCTCTACCTGACGTGCTTTCTCATCTTCACTATCTGCATCGAACCATCCGATCGCTGTCGGGTAGATAAGAATCTCTGCACCGCGAAGGGTCATCGCTCTGGCTGCTTCTGGATACCACTGATCCCAACAGACAAGTAAGCCAAGTCTACCTACAGAAGTATCTATCGGTTCAAAACCAAGATCTCCAGGTGTAAAGTAGAACTTCTCATAAAATCCAGGGTCATCAGGGATATGCATCTTACGGTATCTGCCTGCGACTTTACCATCCTTTTCAAACACCACAGCCGTATTATGGTAGAGACCTGCTGTACGTCTCTCAAAGAGTGAAGTTACAAGTACGACAGAGTTGGCTTTTGCCACCTCTGACCAGTAAGCTACATCTTCATCAAAGTTAGCGGCATAGTCAAAAAACTTGGTATCCTCACTTTGACAGAAGTATTCATTCTGATGAAGTTCCTGAAGTACAATAAGCTCTGCTCCGTTCTTTGCAGCCTCTTCTATTTTGGAGGTAGTAGCGTTGATAGTATCGGTTTTATTTCCATAAAATTTTTGTTGAATAAGTGCTGTTTTCATAAAAGAAATTTTAACATAATTTTATTTTTTATTAAACTCTATTTTTATATAGTATGTATAAGGAAATGTTAAAAGCCAAACATATCGTGAGATATGGACGGAAAGCCATGGGTCTTCATAGTTAAGATTGCCAGGTTGCACATTTATAGATGCATGTAACTTTTACTTTTCCTAATATATTTCGAATCAAAGGAAGAAGTGTATGAAAAGTACAAGTTTTGCACTATTATCTGCTACAATTTTGCTCTTTTCAGGATGTGGTTCAACCAAGGTTGCACATGTCACTATCATTAATACAGACAAAAGTCATACTTCTCAGCAAAGTACCAAAAAGATAGCACATGCTTATCCTTCTGTTATAACTAAAGCGCAGCAAAAAGAATTTCTTACCAGAATCAATCAAATCCGTTCAGAGAGAAGATCATGTGGAAAGTACGGAAATATGGGACCGGTACAGCCATTAGCTTGGAGTGATAAACTTTATGATGCAGCATATGAGCACAGCTATGATATGGCCAAGAGCAGCCACTTTAGCCATGATGGTTCAGGCAGCAGAAATGATAGAGCTGCTGTTGAGATGGGGCTGGGACATGGAAGTAAATTAAGAGATCGTATGAGCTATGCAGATTATCAGTGGCGTGCTATCGGTGAAAATATTGCTGCAGGACAGCACTCAACACAAGCGGCAATGGATGCATGGCTGCGCAGTGATGAACACTGTAAAAACCTCATGAGCGAGCACTTTACAGAAGTAGGTATGGCATACTATCCTTCAAATGATCAGTATCAAACCTACTGGGCACAAAACTTCGGACGCAGTATGTAGCGTTAGTAGGCTACCTGCATTGTTGAACAGTGCAGGCTTCCTCCCTGTTCTATCAGTTTTAGACAATTGACCGGAATGATCTCTCTGTTTGGAAACTGTGATGTAAATACCTCATGGGCAACTTTATCTTGTGCAGTACCGTATGTTGGGTAGATGATTGCGTTATTGGTGATCAAAAAGTTTGCATAGGTAGCAGGTAGGCGGTCACCCTCTTCATCGTAAATCGCATCACTCATTGGAAGTGCTACCAGGTTGTAAGGTGTCCCATCGACCATTTTGAAAGTTTGAAGTTGTTCTTCCATCTTTTTTAATTCATCATAATGCTCATCACTTTGATCATCACACTTGACATACATGATGGTATCTCTGTTGACAAAACGTGCCAAGGTATCGATATGCGAATCGGTGTCATCTCCTGCCAGATAACCATGATCAAGCCATAATACTCTTGTCGTACCAAGCGTTTCTTGAAGCTTTGCTTCTACGTCTTCTTTGCTCAAACCACCGTTTCTATTTGGGTTGCAGAGACACTCAGAAGTAGTGAGGATCGTTCCCTCTCCGTCACTCTCCAGTGAACCGCCTTCCAAAACGAAGTTGATTGTCTCAAGCGGCGTGGTACCCATATAACCCATTTTGTGAAGGATGGTGTTGACACTGTTGTCAAGACCTGCTTCAAACTTACCTCCCCATCCGTCAAAAGTGAAGTCAAGTAATTTTACTTCATCTCCTTCTTGGATAGAGATATATCCGTAGTCTCGTATCCATGTATCATTGGTTGGTATTTCGATAAATGTCATGTTGCGGGTAGAACAGAACATGTCTGCTATTTTCTGTTTGTCATTACAGATAATATATACAGGCTCAGCATAGGCAATAGCCTGTGCAATACGGATAAATGGGCTAAGTGCCTCCTCTAAACTTTTTTCATCTTCAGGATCGTGCCAGTCTGTTTCTTTGTGCGGGAATGATAATAGTACAAGCCTTTGTTTTTCCCATTCTGCAATCATACGTTTCATTAGTCTAAATCGCACCTTTCATTTTTTTTCCCATTATTGGAATCTTTTATATTTTTTTTCAACTCTTTGAGTAGAGCGAATAGAATCACCACTGTTAAGATCATAGCGATAATTTCAAGAATTGTTATCCAATCCATTTTTTACCTTTATGCAGGGGTGATTTTTGTCTATTTGGGGTATAATTCCATCATGGCATATATAACGATCAATAGACAAAACTTTTATCATAATCTTAACCAAATAGCGCTAAAAACCGGCTCTAAAGAAAAAATAGCCATTGTATTAAAAGACAATGCCTATGGACATGGCCTCAAACTGATAGCCAAGCTGGCTAGTGAGTATGGTATCAAACATGCGGTTGTACGTGATCTCACTGAAGCTGATGAGGTCAAAGAGTTCTTTGAGAGTGTACTTGTACTTGCAGGTGAAAGCAGGGTAGATGAGGTATGCAGTTTTGCGATCAATAGCATCGAGCAGTTATCCGGTATGGAAAAAGGGTGTCGTGTAGAACTCAAAGTAGATACCGGTATGCACCGTAACGGTGTTGCAATCAGCGAACTGGATGAAGCGCTGGATATGATTACTGAAAAGGGTTTGAACCTGGTAGGTGTAATGACCCATTTCAAGTCTGCAGATGAACTGGGTTCAGACTATTTTTGGCAACGAAAGTACTTTGCACTTGTAAAGCAGAGAGTCAATGAACGCGGGTTTGACAATGTACGGTTTCATTCGCATAACTCATCAGCGATCCTGCGTACGAGAAGTTTCGATGAAGATATGGTACGTGCAGGCATCGCTGCATATGGCTATGATGAACTTCATGAAAGCTTTGATAAGACAGATCTAAGACCGGTACTGACACTCTATGCTAAAAAGGTTGCTACTAAAGTTCTAAAAGCCGGGCAGAGAGTAGGGTATGGCGGTAACTATACTGCTCCAAAGGATATGGTGGTCTCTACATATAACATCGGGTATGGTGACGGATGGTTGAGAGCAACTGACAAAGCACCTTATCAGACAAGTGAAGGATTGGAAGTACTGGGACGGGTATCAATGGACCTGATAAGCTTTGAGAGTGAAAAAGAGTCACTATGCATTATGGATGATGCACAAAAAGCAGCGAAACATTTTGAAACAATATCTTATGAGATCATGACTGCACTCTCTTCTGATATACCAAGGGAAGTGGTGTGATAGAGTAGTTTTGCCTATTGCTTACTACTTTTATAACAAATTTTACTGTTTACTGGTGGATGATTCTCAAAATATCATTATTCTCATCAACAATTTGAAAAACATGTTTGTCCCCGGGAGACTGATAGTAGGTTTCTTCACTGTTTTGTGCATCATTCAACACTACCTTGATTGTTGCTTTCCGATCTTCTGTTTGTACATCAAAAGAGATGATCTCTACTGCTGAAACTACGACTCCGTCCTCTACTTTTTTCAATATCATTGTCTTCTCCTTTTCATTCAACGTTTATTTATAGTACTTAAAATAACTTTGTAAATTCATTAAGTTAGTTATTCTATTTTTAGATGCTTTATACTTTTTGTAAGGATAATTTTCATCTTTTTGTGTGATAATGTATCAAAGGTACATAATAAAAAATTCTTTCAAAAAATAACTTTTTTATGATTATTTTGAAAAGAGCTATGTAGTAAAAGGAGGGGGAGTAAATGGCAAAAAAAAATATTTTATTTCTCAATGGTGTTCCAGATGATAATAGTCTTAAGGTTAATCAGATCCATAAAAATGGGAATATCAAATGGGGTGGAAGCGGTAGTGCAAACCTAAGCGATTTTTTGAAGAATGATTTCTTCGATCGTTCTATGGTTATTTTTGATACTAGAGGTGGTCAGGAACTTCCACGACAGATGATCCATGGGGTATTTAACCAGATATCAGACCCGGATACTCATAAAATCTCACTTCAAAGAGCAGATGACTTCTATAAAGCTGTTGCCAAGCATGTAGCTTTTTTTAATCCTCCTTCTTTAGTGATGAAAACAACCCGTGACAATATCTATAGATTGCTACAAGGGATAGATAAACTTCATGTACCTAAAACAGTTAAGCTTCAACCACGGTCACCTGCTGATATTTATGATGTGATAAAAAATGAAAATTTTGAATTTCCTGTTATTTTCAGACAGGCAGGTGATCATGGAGGGATCAGTACGATCAGGATCGATGATGAAACAGAACAATTCTACCCATTTGCTTTAGATGGAAGAGATCATTATCTTACACAGTTTGTAGACTATGCGAATGATGATGGGATCTATGCCAAATATCGTTTGGTTGTTGTAGATGGTGAAGTATTTATCAGGCATGCAATCTTTAGTAAAGAATGGATGGTGCATGCAAGAAATCAGTTAGATGAAAAAGAGAGTCAGCAGTATAAAAAAGATATTGTTGATCGCTTTGCAAAAGAGATAAAGCCTAAGCTTCAGCCGATTATTACGGAAATATATAATCGTCTTAAACTTGATTATTTTGGTATTGACTGCAATATTGACAGTAACATGAATCTTTTAATTTTTGAGATCAATGCCAATATGAATGTTTTTACTAAAAGTAAAAATACTCTTTTTTCAAAACATATCGAAATGATTCGTTCAGCTTTAATCAAGATGTTGAAAAATAAAGGCAAATGATTATGGTGCAAATAGGTATCGAACATGAATTTGTCTTTAAAGACAGCAATGGAATCTATTTGGACTTTGAAACAGCTCAGTTTCCTATATTTCAACAGATTGTAGATGCTTTCCCATATTTTGAAAATGATGATGAATTTTTTGAATGTAAATCATTGGAGAGAAGACCAAAGCGGTGTTATGTAGAAGGGTTTGAACGCTATGACAGTGATGGACAACTTGTTGAAACTATTCCTAAAGGTCTTGAGATTAGAACACTGCCCTATGAAAACCTTGATGATTTACTTAGCGAGTTTACAAATTCCTATCTTGCACTGATGAAGATAACAAAGGATTTTGGTTTTTCCCCTTTACTTACAAGTTTACACCCCTTTAAAAATAATGTCACACTTCATAAACCTTTAAATCAGACAGAACTTGATTTACGTACACCGGAAGCGTTAAATATAGCTATCAATGCATTATTATGGCATGGCCTTCATGTAAATGTGTCGATACAAGGCTATACCCATGAGCAGATGACAGATTTGGTACATAAGCTGAACTATTACACTCCTTTTATTATTCCCTTTAGTTTTTCATCACCTTTTTATGAAGGGAAACTCTTTGAAGGATTATCCTACCGAACCTTTAAAAAAGCAAATAAGGCAAGAAAAGCCGCTCAGTTGCAAAATAGAAAAGGGAGTTATGTGATTGAATTTAGAGGATATGATGCTTGTGGAGATGCGAATCTGATGAAAGCTCTTATTTTGCTGGTAAAAGGATTGGTTTTGGATAAAACACTGCACAAAAGAGCTTTAACACAAGATCCTGAAATGCTTAAGCTTTCTGCTTTGGAAGGCTTTGAAAATCAGACTATCAAAACGGAGGCCATAGGAGTCTTGGAAGCTGTAAAAAGTGTGATAGCTGATGGACAAGTCTTTGAAGAGCTTCAAAGAATGTTATATACTAATGACTCATATGCTCTAAAAATGAAACAAAGCTTTTTAGAAACCGGCGATATCTTGCAAAGTATTTCAAATAGATATCACTATAGTTAGGAATCAATCGAATAGAAAAGGGAAAAATGATGTCTCCGATGAATGTTTTATTTATCAATGGTATAGCAGATGACAGGAAAGTTAAAATATCGAAAATTGACAAAATAGGTAATGTAAACTGGATGAGTAAGGGTAGTGCAAATGTCAGGGCATACCTTGAAAATGAGCAATTTAACCGCTTAAAAATTGATTTGGATACCAGGATGGATCAAGAACTTCCTCGTTACCAGATGATTCATGGAGTATTTAATGAGATTTCTGACCCCGATACTCATAAGATCACACTGCATAAAGCTGACCAGTTTTATCAAGCTATCTCATCAGATATACCATTCTTTAATATTCCTTCTCGTGTAATGAGAACAAGTAGAGATCAGATATATAAACTGCTTCAAGGGATTGAAAAACTTCATGTTCCAAAAACTATCAAAATACAACCAAAATCTTCACAAGAGATTCATGATGTGATCAAAGAAGAAGGTTTTCAATATCCGGTTATTTTCAGACAGGCTGGTGATCATGGGGGAATAAGTACGATTAGAGTGGATAATGAAACAGAGCAGTTCTATTCATTTCATTTGGATGGAAGGGAGTATTATCTTACGCAATTTGTAGAGTATAAAGAAGATGGTCTTTACCGAAAATACAGGCTTATGGTAGTGGATGGCAAAGTGTATCTACGACATATCAAAATAAGCGCGGAATGGATGGTTCACCATCATAATCAAATTGAACATCCAGAAGCTCTGCAAAAAAAATTTAAAAAAGAGTTTGCAAGTAAAATAAAACCTGCTATTCAACCTATCATTTCTCAAATTTATAATCGTTTGGAACTTGATTATTTTGGTATCGACTGTTTTATTGATAATGATATGAATATTTTGGTATTTGAAGTAAATGCAAGTATGGGGATATTTCGTCAACCTGAAGGGGATATCTTTAGTGATCAAGTTGAGAAAATCCGTAAAGCAATGATCGAGATGATAAATTCTAGAGTAATTAAGAACAATATTGAGCGGCAGTAAACAGGTATTAATAGTAAAAAGGCATTAGTATGAATAAGTCACAAATCATAAAATTGAGTCCAGACGAGGTAGTAGATATTTCATCAGATTATATACGAGAAGGTAGACTTTTCGAATCTTGGAAGATTAATGAAGTGATCATTGATGGTAAAAATGCTTATATGGATGTTTCTATGGTTTCTCTTTACCCTCCGGAATTAAGTAAAGAAAAATTTCATTTATCTATATATCTGGCTGAAGAAATGGCCTCGCAATTGGCAATTATCTATATGCATATTTGGGCAGATCTTACTGAAAAGAAAAGAGAGGTCTGGATGCTGGAAAGTTATACCAAAAGTATCTGTTCTGTGACAAATACAGAACATATCAAAATAAAAATGGAACTTCAAACTATACGTAAATTTGGGAAGACTATTTTTACGATTGTGAATTTTTCTATAAGAGATGATCAAGAAGGTTTTATTGAACTTCAACAAAAAGGTATCTTGTCATGAAACAGGAATTTGATTTTAATGATCCTGAATTCATTAAAAATCCACACCCTTTTTATACCAAGTTAAGAGCGTCAAAAAAACCTTTATGGGTTCTACCAAGACCTGATATGCGGTCATCAAATGATGGCATATGGGTTTTTAGCCGATATGAAGATTGTGTAGCTATTTTGAAACAGTCAACTTCAATTTCAAATGATCTCAATTACCGCTTTAAAGGTGATACAATTCCTTTTTATATGCACATGCTAAATCATGATGGGAAAGAGCATGCGCGTTTACGAAGGCTGGTAAACCAGTTTTTCTCAACACAATATATTACAAATCTGGAAACCCATATTTACAACGTTGTAGAAAACCATATAGAAAGTATGATAAAGAATAAGGATATAAATCTTATAACTGATTTTGCAGAAAAAATTCCTTTTGATGTCATTGCCAGTATTTTGGGAATACCCCTTAGTGATATGCCAAGAATCCGTAAATGGACGATAGCCATTGGTAATGGGTTTGATACATTTACTGTAAATGAAGAAATAATACAAAAACAGCAACAAGCACTGCTTCTTTTATTAGATTACCTTCGTGTGTTGATAAAAAATGAAGAAGAAACAGAAAATCAAACGGTGTTATACTCTTTGATTCAGGCCCAAAAAGAAGGTCATTTAAACAATGATGAGTTGTTAGGTATGGTGAGTTTCTTACTTATCGCGGGACATGAGACTACCATCGCTCTCATAGGTAATGGTTTATGGCTACTGTTATCTCATCCTGAACAGTGGCAACTTTTAGTAGAAAACCCTGGTATGATTCCACAGGCTATTGAAGAAGTTTTACGTTTTGAAAGTCCTGCGCAGCGTTCCAGCTTTCGTATTGCAACAAAAACAATTGATATCAACGGCAATATCGTGAAACCAGGTGAACAGCTTACTGTTGCCATTGCTTCAGCAAATCGTGATGAAACTATCTTTACAGATCCTCATAGTTTTGATATTCAACGTGAAGTTAATCCGCATATAGCTTTTGGTATAGGAGTTCATAGTTGTATAGGCCAGCATCTTGCACGTGTTGAAGCAAGAATAGCATTTGAAAAAATCATAGCGCGCTTTCCTCACATGAAATTAAAATCAAACATCCCCCAATGGAGAAGTAGTACATTCTTCCGAGGGCTAGAATCGCTTTGTGTGACTCTTTGAAGAACTTATTAATGGTGTTAGAATGAAAACTTTACAGTCCAATCTACATAATATGCAGTATATTTATTTACAAAGTAAAGAGGCCTTAGATGAAACTGGGACAGTATTATTGCGAGGTCTTAATCTTGATCAATTGACATTTGAATATTTTACTAAGTATTTTTGTCAGGATTTTTTTAGAGTAACAAGTCGTGAAAAGTTTAGGCTGGAAAGTGGTGACGGATTTACGACATTAACACCAACGGATAATATTACTATTTTAGGTCATGTTGAAGTAGATTATGTTCCAGGGATCAAGACACCTAATATAGGGTTTTTCTTTTGTGAGACTCCTCCAGAAGTTGAAGGCGGTGAAACTTTTTTAGTAGAAGGTGTCGCAATGTTCAATACTCTCTCTAAATCACTTCAGGAACGTTTTAAAAATGAACAGGTGACGTATGAGTTCTTATGGGAACCACAACGCTGGGAAGCGCAATATGGTGTGAACACAAAAGAAGAGTTATGCAAAAGACTTGATAGGATAGAGAACGTAAGATATGAGTTGAAAAATGATTGGCTACATCTTTTTTATACGACTTCAGCTATCATAAACTTTAATGATGGCACGACTGCATTTTCAAATGCGATTTTAGGTCATTTACCAGAACTGGACCACCCTTCATATCATGATAAAACAGTGTATAGAAAAGAGACCAACCGGGTTTACTGGGAAAATGGTGAAGCCTTTTCAATAGAAGTAGTGAACGAGTTGATAGATGCACATGATCAACATAAGCAACATTATCGGTGGCAAAAGGGTGATCTTTTGATATTTGATAATTATCGTTACTTGCATGGCAAAGAGGAAACTATAGAATGGACAGAAAGAAGACTCTTCAGTCGTTTTGGGTACTTGGACATTGATATAGAGTAATCTAAGTCGTTAAAGTTCCATGAATGAAAAGGATTATATCTACTAAGCTTAAAAAGCTTAGTAGACTATGTTTAGAATTTGTAGGTTATACCGACATTGATGGTATAAACAGAAATTTTCCATTCTTCTAAATACCAACCACCATCATATGATTGTTTTGCATCATTAGCTAACTGTACATAGTCAGCAAAGAACGATAAGTGTTCGTCGTAAGCATAGGAAGCACCAAGACCCCACTGGAATCCATTTTCATCTAATAACTGCCAATCAGGAGACCAGCTATTATCATCGATCTGTGCATTACCGTATCCCAATAATGCGTAGACTGTGAAGTCTTCACCAACCGGGTACATTGGTTTCAGATAGATACCCCATGCACTGAATTCACCATCTGCAGCCCACCAAAAGTCATTAGTATAGCTATAGACACTATCATAATATACATCATAAGAACCAGTTATGCTACCTACCTCAGAACTAGATCCCCAGTATCTACCTTCTACGGAGATATATTTGTTGAACTGGTAACCTGCAAGCAGCATGTATCCACTCATATCTATATCGTCAAATGTTGTAAACTCCTCACGATAACCGTCAGTCCAGTAATCCTTCCCATCGGCACTTATAAAGCTGTATGCCCCACCGATATAAAAACCGCTGTCATCCGGAGCCGGTGCCATTTCTTCCATCGGTGCTGCCACCGGTTCGATATTCCCTCCTGCAACTGCAAAAGAACTCAATGCTAACGCCGTTACTATTGAACATGTTAAATTTTTCATTGTAACTCCCTTTCTCTTGAATTTGTTACACTTCATTATAGGAGGATAAAACTTAATTGGAAATAAAAATTATCCTTTAATTACATGTAATATTATTAAAAATTATAAGAAATTCTAAAAATATAGGATAGTATTGACTCAAATTGACAATATTCATAATTCATGAGCTATCTCTCTTATGACAAAGAAAAGTAGGTTTGTACCTTTCATCTTTTTGTGTGTATAATGTGTCCAAATCGTTAATTCATTTCAATTATTGTTTTTTTAGATAAATAAGGTTTAAAAGGGAGAGGGAGTGAATGGCAAAGAAAAATATTTTATTCATTAATGGTATACCGGATGATGCATGTATTCGTGTTGACAAGTTCAATCAAAACGGGAACTTTGAGTGGGGAGGCAGTGGGAGTTCGAACTTAAGTGATTTTCTGCAAAATGATGTTTTTGACCGAACTACCATTATTTTTGATACTAAACAAGGGCAGATACTACCAAGAATAAAAATAAATGCGGTCTTTAACCAAGTCTCTGATGCAGATAGTCATAAGATTGTATTGGAAAAGCTTCAGGAGTTCTATAGATCTGTTTCTGCTCATATGCCGTTTTATAATCCTCCTGCCAATATCATGAAAACTACGCGTGATAACATATATCAAACCTTAAAAGATATTCCTCGACTTAATGTGCCAAAAACTATAAAGATCCAGCCAAGATCACCATCCGATATACATCAAATCATTAAAGATGAGAGATTTGAATATCCGGTTATTTTCAGACAGGCAGGTGACCATGGGGGTATCAGTACAATAAGAGTTGACGGTGAAACAGAACAGTTCAATGCGTTTGCATTGGATGGTCGAGACTACTATTTGACACAGTTTGTCAACTATCTAAACAGTGACGGGGTATATGCGAAATACCGTTTGATCATCATTAACGGAGAGGTATTTATACGACATGCTATTTTTGGTCAAGAATGGATGGTGCATGCGGGGAGCCAGATCGAGAAAAAACGGGGAGAAGAGTATAAAAACTTAGTCGCTAAGCGCTTTAATGAGGAGATCAAACCAAATATTCAACCGATCATTACGGAGATGTATAATCGTTTGGGATTAGATTATTTTGGGATGGATTGTAATATTGATAATGAAATGAATATTTTAGTTTTTGAAGTCAATGCCAATATGAATGTTTTTACGATTAGTAAAGATAGTATTTTTAAACCTCATATAGATGCGGCACGTCAGGCCCTGATAAAAATGTTGGCAGCATAGAGGTATAAAAAGCGTGATACTAATGGGAATAGAATAGAGCATGAATTTGTCTGTAAAGAGTACAAAGTACAAAAGTAAAGAAAATGGGGGAGATCAATGTATAAAAAAGATGTTTTATTTATCAGTGGAATACCTGATAATAGAAAAGTACATGTAACCAATGTTCAAGAAAACGGTACTATTAATTGGGGCAGTACCGGTGGAACAAACTTGGCGGATTTTCTTAAAAACGATGATTTTTCAAGAAGGAAGATCATTTTGGATACTACTCTTGAGCAGGAACTTCCTCGCCAAAAAATTCATGCGGTCTTCAATGAGATATCAGATGCAGATACCCATAGGATAACCCTCAAGAAAGCTCAAGATTTTTACCAGTCAATTAGCGGGCAGATCCCATTTTTCAATCCTCCTTCAAAAGTGATGAGAACAACTCGTGATAACATTTATAAATTGTTATCAGGGATCGAGGGGGTAAATGTAGCAAAAACAGTTAAAATCCAGCCTCAATCTGCTTCTGATATCTATGAAACGATCGAAAAAGAGGGATTTGTATATCCAGTGATTTTCAGACAAGCTGGTGATCATGGTGGTATAAGTACAGTTAAAATCGATGATGAAAATGAAAAATTTTATGACTTTCCGTTGGATGGCAGAGATTACTACCTAACTCAATTTATTGATTATTCACAGAACAAAATATATACGAAATACCGGTTGGTTGTAATCGATGGTGAGGTCTTCATACGGCATGTAATCTTCAGTGACAGTTGGATGATCCATAGCAAGAGCAGAGAATTTATGAACAAACATAAAAGCTATCAGCGCCAAGAGGCAAATCTCCTTAAATCCTTCACCAATGAAATCAAACCGAAGATACAAGCTATCATTGATGAGATCTATAGAAAGTTAGAGCTTGACTATTTTGGCATTGATTGTAATATTGATGAAGATTTTAACCTGATTCTATTTGAAGTCAATCCAAACATGAATGTACTGATCAACAATGTAAAAGAGGGTAATGATATCTGGACCAAACAGATAGACAAGATCAAAAATGCCATTATTTCAATGATCGTGAGGAGATAAAAATGAATTTTACTATAGAAAATGCTCATCCTAATGATTTTGAACAGATACTTGCGGTACTAAAACCGTGGAATATGCATCATGTCCCGTCTGTTGAGATGGAAATGATAGATTTTGATACTTTTTTTGTCGCGAAAATGGAAGGTGATATAGTCGGCGTCTCAGGATATAAGATTCTTGATGAGACCAATGGTAAGACAACACTGCTGGCTGTCTATCCCGAGTTTCAAGGTTCCGGTGTGGGGAAGGCATTACAGGATAAACGTTTGGAAGCGATGCATCAAAAAGGGATGAAAACCGTTACGACCAATGCAGATCGTCCCGATATCATCCTGTGGTATAAAAAGCATTATGGTTATAAAGAGGTCGGTAAATTAAAGAAGCTGGCCTCATTTGGTTCTGATGATAAAGATTCGTGGATAACACTTCAGATGGACCTTAATGCCTACATGTTACAAAAGGCATATGAAGAAGAAAGAAAAATACAATATATTGAGGATAATGATCCTTTCCCTCTTTCTCCTTTCCCTCCTTTGATCATCAATGTCTGCTTGACCGGTATGATACCCACAAAAAGAACAACACGGTATGTTCCTGTCAGCGTCGATGAGATCGTTGAAGATGCTATAAAGGTCTATGATGCCGGAGCGAGGATCGTACATCTGCATGCGAGGGATGCTGAGGGTAAACCGGCCTATCATGCACGTTATTATGAAGAAATGATCACAGCTATTCGCAAAGAAAGGCCTGGACTTATCTGTTGTGCTACAACTTCCGGAAGAAACTTCAAGGGAATTGAGCAGCGCTCAGAAGTACTGTATCTTACGGGTAAAGCTAAACCTGATATGGCAAGTTTAACACTGGGGTCTTTGAATTTTATTACAGGGCCTAGTATCAATTCTCTTGATATGGTTCAAGGGTTGGCAATGATCATGAAAGAAAAGGGGATCAAACCTGAACTGGAAGTCTTTGATATGGGGATGATCAATGCTGCAAAATATCTGGAGCGCCATAAGATCATTGAAGGGAAAAAGTATTTTAATCTGCTTTTGGGCAATATCAATACGGCACCCGCAACGATAGGAGATCTATCTTATATGATCAATGCTTTACCGGATGACTCTGTCTGGGCTGCTGCAGGTTTGGGAGGTTTTCAACTGCCTATGAATACTACTGCCATGGCTGCAGGCGGACATGTAAGGGTAGGGCTGGAAGATTCGATCTACTATGATTATCACCGTACAAAATTGGCGACAAATGTAGAGCTGGTAGAAAGAACCGTACGCATAGCTAAAGAACTTCAAAGAGAGGTTGCAACCCCTGAGCAAGTGAGAAGTATGTTGGAAATCTAAGAAAGCGGATGTTTATGAATTGAAGGTACTTACCGAGCCTTTAGAGGCTCGGTAATATAATGTATTAGAATTTGTAGGTAATACCGAGGTTGATTGTATCAACAGTATAATCATTTTGATAGTATGAACTACTGTAGTAATCTTCATAATAATTACCATCGTCATAGTGAGACTGATAGTAATCATAGCCGTCCCTACTACCTTGGTGTAAGATCACATAGTCAACAAAGACAGAGATGTTATCTGTAAAGGCATAAGACAGACCTATACCTCCACTGATACCATTCTCATCGATCCAGCCATCATCCCAATCCACTTTAGCCCATCCTGCTAATCCATAGATTGTGACTTTGTCATAGATAGGATACATTGCTTTGAGGTAGATACCATATGCTTTATAGTTCCCGTCATAACTGCCACTTTCATTCCAGCTATAAGGACCCTCATTGCTATCGTATCCGCTACCGCTGTTATCCCAGTCTAGATCACCGCTAGATTTCCAGTATCTTCCTTCCACCGCAAAGTATTTATTGAATTGGTAACCGGCTTGTAGCATCCATCCCATGCCATCTTCACCCCAGTCACCTGATTCATCCCAGTAACCGCCATCCCAATAATTAGGTCCACCATAATATCCATCATAATAATCCCAGTAACCATCACCAGTGTAATCGGCATCTACTGAACCCCAGTGTATCGCCCCACCGATATAGAAGCCGCTGTCATCCGGAGCCGGTGCTACTTCTTCCATCGGTGCTGCTACCGGTTCGATATTCCCTCCTGCTACCGCAAAAGAACTCAATGCTATCGCCGCTGCTATTGAACATGTTAAATTTTTCATTGTAACTCCCTTTTTCTTGAATTTGTTACACTCCATTATATGACTATCAAACTTAATTGGAAATAAATTTTTCTTATGTTCATATAAAATTATATTGAATTAAAAAAAGAAGGAATGTGGCTCTCAAGCTTTATGCTTGAGAACATAATTTAGAATTTGTAAGTAACTCCAAGAGTGATGGAGTCTACTTTTATATCGGAAGCAGCAAGGTCATCAAATGTGTTATCATCATATAAGACAGTATAGTCTATAAATGCAGTGAGTGTTTCAGTCAGGTTGTATCCTGCACCAATCCCCCATTGGAAATCGCTGTCATCATGATCCCCTCCACCTTCAAACTCAATTGTAGTCTGTCCGTATCCAAGTAATGCATATAAGGTAAAATCTCCTATAGGATACATAGGCTTAAGATAGATCGCGATATTGGAAAAATCATCATTATAATCACCGAAATCCTCTCCGTCAAGTTCTACCGATCCATCGGTGAAACTCATGGTATAGCGCCCTTCTACAGCAATATATGGATTAAATCTATATCCGGCTAAAATGGTTCCTCCGGTCCAACTTTCTTCCAAGTCTTGCCAAATTGGTACCATTTGAAGATCAGGTTCTCTGAGATCCTGTGTCTCGTTCCATGTCAAAAATGAAATTCCGGCACCAATATACGGTCCGCTTTCATCAGGTACCGGTGACATTTCTTCTACCGGAGCTATAACCGGCTCGATATTACCACCTGCTATTGCAAAAGAGCTCAATGCTATTGCCGCTGCCATTGAACATATTATATTTTTCATAATAACTCCTTGTATTTTTCTATAATTATTCATTATAAAATGATAAAACTTAATTGAAAATAAATTTTTTTATAATAATTTTAACGTAAGCAGAGGCTATGAAAAAAGAATGAAGAGTGAGGTGTTCTCAAGCTAAATGCTTGAGAACATATCTTAGAATTTGTATGTAATACCTACAGTAATTGAATCTGCTTTGATATCGGAAATATAAGATGGGGAGTCATCAAATGAGTTATCATCGTATAAAACAGTATAGTCTATAAAAGCCGTGAGTGTTTCAGTCAGGTTGTATCCTGCACCAATCCCCCACTGGAAGTCGCTGTCATCATGATCCCCTCCACCTTCAAACTCAATTGTAGTCTGTCCGTATCCAAGTAATGCATATAAGGTAAAATCTCCTATAGGGTACATAGGCTTGAGATAGATCGCGATATTGGAAAGATCATCATTATAATCACCGAAATCCGCTCCGTCAAGTTCTACCGATCCATCCGTGAAACTCATGGTATAGCGCCCTTCAACAGCAATATATGGATTAAATCTATATCCGGCTAAAATGGTCCCCCCGGTCCAACTTTCTTCAAAATCCTGCCAAATTGGTACCATCTGACCAGGCTCTCTGAGATCCTGTGTCTCGTTCCATGTCAAAAATGAAATTCCGGCACCAATATACGGTCCGCTTTCATCAGGTACCGGTGACATTTCTTCTACCGGAGCTATAACCGGTTCTATATTACCACCTGCTACTGCAAAGGTATTTACTGCTAAACATGCCATGATCGATAAACTTAACTTTTTCATCTCAACTCCTTGTAGTTATTATGAGGAATATTATTATCCTTGTTTATAATGTATCATTAAATTTATTAAAAATTTATAAAGTTTTTAATGCTGTCTAGATCTGTATATGGCTTAGATAAACCCTAAATTTTTTTCATTAAAATTATTTAGGTTTGGGAAAATAATTTCAAGCTCACTATCACTATATGATCCAAACCATGAGGCTAAGGTTGCAAGATATTGTTCTGCAGAAGTGGTGGGAATAACGCGTCCACTATTTGTAATATATTCGCTGGTATACTCACCTGAGACAACTGTAAGTTCGGGGAACTCCCCATAGATCTGTCCCCCTTTGACAGCTCCACCCATGACCAGTGCATGACCTCCCCAACCATGATCTGTTCCATTGCCATTGGGAACAAGGGATCTTCCGAAATCTGATGCAGTAAAAGTTGTGACCTGATCTGAGAGCTGCATACTGGTAATGGCATCTTGAAATTCCTGCAAAACATTGTTGAGATAGTTCAGTTTTAAAGGATGATCAATGGTTTGCAGATCATGGTGATCAAAACCGTGTAGCCGTGCAAAAAATATCTGTCGTTTAGGAGAGCCCGGAAGCTGAGCGTGTACAGAGATAAGTTTGGCGATCATTTCCAGTTGTTTGGCCAATGGTATACCCGGTTCATCATCGAGTGTACTGGTAAAATTAAATTCAAGTGCATTCTCCATTGCTTGACTGACGCTTTCCCGATAAGCAATGTTTTGGATTTGGTTATCCGCATAGGCTTTGATGAGTATATGATCACTTTCAACTTCTCTTTGAATGATCTGATGGAGTATTTCATCAAATGAGATTTTAGAATCAGGATCACTATAACCGTAATTGTTGAACGGATGGATATCCCCACTGATCTCGAAAGCAGGCTTATCGCCGCCAAACTGCATAAAATTACTTCCATCAACACTGATATTGGTAAAGTCATTAAGGTTTTCAAGAAGGTTCGCAGCTTTAGCTGCCCAACCGGATTTTTCTAATCTGTTGGAGTTAGCGCTCATCCATTGTTTTTGCTGATCTATATGAGAAAAGAGCTGAGGTGGATTGGCTATGCCTGCTTCAAATTCTATTTTTGTGATAGGTCTGACGAGTGTTCCTACATTTGCAATGATTGCAAGTTTATCTGCATTGAACATCTCCTGCATGGCTGGCATATTATAGAGACCATAGTCAGTATTTTTCAATGGCAGAAGTTCATCTTTTGGTACACTTATGTCACCTCTGATCAGTTTATAATCATCATAACCGGTTGTAGTGGTTGGAACGACCATATTAAAAGCATCATTTCCCCCTTCCAAAAATATACAGACCAAGGCTTTATAATCTGAAAAGCTTGCTGCTTGTAATGGTGAAAAGGCACCAAGTAAAGAGAGTAGAGAAGATGAGCTTAAGGCGAGTGAAGCCTGTAGTTTTAGAAAGTCACGTCTATTCATTGTTTTACTTTTCATTACTTACCTCTCTATGGCATATTCGGCAGATAAAACAATGAGTGCTATAATCTGTTCTACGATATCATGGGCACTTGTATTAGTAGCTGCATAGTTTATAAGTTCATTTTTTAGCTCATTACTCATCTGTCCCGACATCAAAAGCAGATTAAGATGTGCAATAAGGGCTTCTGGACCTTGAAGAGTCAGTAGGCTTTTCTCATAACTAAGATCCAGTGTGATCTTATCATGCAAGTAGTCTGTCAAGCCGATCACAGTAAGCATAACACTTCCAAATTCGCTCATTTTCCAAGGAGATAACATTTTAAACTCCGGGGCCACTAGACCATTGTCCTGTATGATACCGGAAGGCTTAAAAGTGGGTTCAAAGTAGTTAAAAACTGAAGGGGATGTAAACGGTTGGAGATGAAGCCCCCGATAGCGTGCAGATTCAAAGTCATAGAACTGATAACTGCTGATAGAGGGATCGCCTGTAGCATGAAATGTTCTCATCACTGAAGCGATACGTATCAGCTGTTCTTTTAATTTTCCATGTATCTCTGGAGAGACTATTTGATCTTTATACTTTAGTAAGGCTTCTTTATCTGTAAGGATAGCAGTAATTACTGATTTCATATCCCCTCTGACCCCTGATCCGTTATCATTGAACTTGGAGGCAACCCTGGCAACATATTCCGGTGTAGGATTGCTGGTAACGAGTCTTTGTATCAGCTGTTTACTAATAAAAGGTCCGACATTGGGATGGTTAAATATGATATCGATCGCATGGTTTAGATCATCTTTTGCTGTAAGACCCGAAGGTATACTTTGGGGTTGTATATAGGCATAGTTAAAGGTTTTGGAAAAAACCTTTTTTCTTATGTCATGATACTCTTCATAAGCGATCATTGGTGTGGTAAGTGAAGCTAAAGTAGTTTTACCATCCAAATATAAAAATCCGCCATTATCATTTGTCCACCCGGTATAGACCTTGGCGAACTCTTCTATATCCTGTTGTGTATAGGTTGGTATGGGCTGACCATTTAGAAGTTTGGGTTCACCGTTAAGTTCGAGTTGTACAAGTCCTATGCTAAAAAGTTGGAGAACCTCTCTGGCATAGTTTTCATCGGCATGCACTAAGGTGCCATCTGCAGTGGTATGTTCTTTCATATTACCCCAGGTGCTTAGGTAAGCTCCCATTGCGGGATGTAGGGCAGTTTGATAGAGGATATCCCTATAGTTTGTAAAAGCGTCTTCTGATAATAGATCATAAAAGTCAGCAACTGAATAGGAGCTTTCTACTCCGATGGTTGAGACAACAATGATCTCGCTTAAAGCTAAAGCTACTCTTTGCCTGAGTTGGTCATCCGCATTGACTACAATACTGTACCATGCATCACCAAGTACTGCCCTTACATCTGCAGAACTGAGATTTATCCCCTGATGTTGTTTGATCCAATCAATATATTTTGTCGGGTTTTTTTGAAATTGCTCATTGAGCCATACGATATACCCACCCATGTCATAAAGCTCATCAATATCTTCTTTTCTTACCCCAAAAGTAGCATGCGTAAGAAAATTTACAGCACCTTCTTTGCTCTCTACCGGTATTTGAATAGTACTATTAGCTTCGGGGAGAGTATTAGAGTTAGTGTCACTACTTGATCCTGAACAGCCTGTGAAAGCCAGTATGGATAAAGCAATAAGAAGTAAATTTTGAATGTAATTGTGCATATTTTCTCGCTTTAAAAAATACTATGAGGGTTATCACTTTACATCTATGTTCAAACTATTGATTTTTATTGTAACAGAAGGAGTTTAAAGAAATATTGAAAGGAAATGATAGTAATAGAAATTTATATAAACGCGCATTTAACCCATGCCTTTGCAGCAAGTTTATTTTCTTCATTTCGTACTCCGGCTTTGAGTATCATTGTATCTTCCTGCATTTCGTGGAGTGAAGCTTTTACGGTGATATATTTATCGCTTTTTCGTATTGGTCGTTTATACTGAGTGATGATCTCTTTGGTTAGGTGGGGTTTGGCCAATGAATAACCAAAGGGGGAAACGGTATTGTCAATCGCAGCAGTGATCATGCCGCCTTGCATGAAATGAAAAGGGTTCATATATTTTTCTTGATTGTGGAAACGGATCGTTAGAGACTTATTTTCAATAAATTCTATAAATTCTCCTTTCATTTCAATAAAAACTTTAGGTGGCAACTCTAACCCTTCTTTATCAAGCATTTTGCCAAATACTTGTAACATAATTGCATTATGAGGCATAAGTTTTACCTTTATAAAAAAGACTTAGCAAAGCAGGCAGTAATACTAGATCAAGCAAAAGTGCTACATTTAATGCACATACTGTCACAATGGCAAAGTTCACATTTGGAATAAAGTCGCTAACAGCGAATAGAGAAAACGTAGATGATAGAATAAAAGTTGTCAATATCATTGCATTTCCGCTATGACTTATCACATAGTCGATACTTTCTTCAAAGCTTTTTGTTTTGATCGCATCAAAAAATTTACTAAAAAAGTGTACCGTATCATCCACCGCAATTCCTAAAATAACAGCTGCAGATATAGCAATACCTATATCTATGGTGATGCCAAGGTATCCCATAATCCCTGCGACTAAAATTACTGGAGCTATATTCGGTACGATAAAAAGCCATAGTATTTTAAGGTTTCTAAATATCAAAAACATGATAAGGGTAACTATCATTAGCGTAGAGGATATTGAGATGATCAAAGTATCTGTAATACTTGATTGCATATAAGCAAAAATTGCTGTCTGTCCTTGTACATCTGCACTATAATTGCTGTTGTTTTTCCACCATTCTTTAATCCATGATATCATTTCCAGATCTTTGGACGTATCAACGATATTGCTATTGATAGAAAATCGTAAATACTGTTCACTAGTATCAATTTTATCATTGATTTCCATACCCTGTGGCAGACTCATAGAATATAACAGAAGGTATTGGGCAACAAGATTTTGGGTCTTAGGTATTGTATCGGAAGATACTGGATTGAGTACTTTTTGCATACGAATGATGATATCTTTCAGTGAAGTTGTAAATCGTACATTTTCAAATTTGGCTTTGAATTCTTTTTCAAACTGTACAATTTTGTACAAAAACTCTGGCTTTTTCACCCCTTCTTTCTGCTTTGAATCCAAAATGATTTCATATACCATAGATCCTGTTAAGTTTTTTTCAACAAAATCACTTCCACTCCGGACAACGGTATCTTCTGAAAAATATTTGATACTATTACTATCTACTTTAATATCTTTCAATCCGTATGAAATGATCAGGGAAAAAAATATAAAACCAAAAACTATTTTTTTGTTGTTTTTGGTAATAAATGCTCCATATCCTTGAGTATTTAATAAGTTGAGGAATCTGGGAAGCTGAAACCTGTAATCATCTTTGAGGGTTAATAAAATGGCCGGTGCTATGGTGATAGTAAACACAAATGCCCATGTTGCGCCTGAAGTGATAGCCAGACCAAGTGTAGAGATCGGTTCAATCTCACTAATTCCTAGGGAAGCAAAACCAATGGCAGTTGTCAGTGATGTTAAGGCTATCGGTATAATATTGGACTTCATTGCACGGTATACAGCTTCTTTATTAGTTTTCACTTTCTCTTTATAATAGGCCCATGAAAGAAAGAGGTGCATACAACCTGCAATCGCAATGGCTGATATAAAGGATGGGATATTGACTGTGAAGTTGTTCAGTTTATATCCGGCAATCACTTGAATGCTAAGCACAATCAAAAAGGTAAAAAGTACTATAAGTGTAGGGACAAATATACCTACAAAATTACGGAAGATAAAAAAGAGAAGTAGTACTACTATTATGATAGCCAAAGGCATAAGAATTTTCGCATCTCCCTGAGAAATCGTTACAAGCGAAGCAGTCACTGCAGGCGTACCTGAGATATAAAAGTTATAACCGCTCATAGATGAATATTGATTGGTTATTTCCAGCAGTTTTTTAAAAACGGCTATGTTCACTTCTTCGTTAGTACCTATATTTGATGAGAGACGTACAGCCAGCATTGTTGTCTTACCATCTTCACTGATAAGCTGATTTAGAATCAGCCTATCTTGTAGAGCAAGTTCTTTTTTTTCCTTTAAATCCACATTTAGATCATAGATAAAATCCTCAATCATTAAATCATCATCTATTGCGCTGATATATTGATAATTCGTTAAGCTGTCAACTTTTTGAACACCGTCAATTTTTTTAAATTCTTGGGTAAGTTCCAAAATAATTTGAACCGCTTTGGGGTTGAAAATCCCATTTTGATCTTTAAATGCTACGATAAATGTATCATCGCCACTGAACGTTGTTCTAAAAAGGTCATAGTTTTTGATTATTTTTGAGTCTTTATCAAACCATATACGGTAGCTTCCCTCAAAAGATAAATCTTTTAAAAATAAAGAAAATATACCTACGACGATTGTAATAAGTACAATGAGTATATATTTATATTTATCTAAGAAATTTATATAAGTTCCCACTTTATATCCTTATTGCCTAAAATGTATAAGAGAGCCCGATGAGAGCCCTTGTATGTTTTCCAAAGCTGGAAAGTAATGTATTGTCTTTGGGTAATATCCTCAAAAGTTCGCCACTAATGACAAAACTATCTTTGATTCTTGATTTAGTTTCTATTTTAAAAACTGTTTCTTGATTATCCAGATCTAAAAAAATGCCACTTTTTATTTCTGTGTCTCCTGTATCATTAAAATTAAGCTTGAGTGCTAAAAATAAATCATTATTATAAATTTCAGATACATCTACGTTCTCCAGTTTGTTTTCAGTGTACCCGTAGCGATAATATTCACAATACACACTTAGGTCAGCTCCAAAAACATCATAAAAAGTCTTTTCACCTCCAAAGGCAAACTGATAATAGTCACTCACACTTTGATCATCATTCACATCAGTATATGCAGCTTCCATTTTAATGATCATATCGTCGTAAACAATGTTTGAAAGGAATAAATATTTATTGACTCGGTAAGCAAACTGTGAAAGTAAAGTCTGATTGATGGGTATAAAATAACGTTTATTATCATATCCGAGTGACACTATCAGTTTAGTTTCACTCTCTATATATGCATCTGTAGAAAAGTTATAAGTCAAATAGAAAGTTGGCTGGTACTCTGAATCACTCAGTCGTAATTTACTACTGTATACAATAGGAAACGGATAGTACGGGAAAGACTCATTTGGGAATTTCTGATCCTCTTCATGGAATTTTACATTGAACTCTATTGCATTATTATTGATATATTTTGAGGCAGAAAATGCCCAGGCACCAAGTTTTTTCCCTTTATCGAACGGATCATAAAGATAGTTCTTCTGGTTAAAAATGTCTACAAAGTTATATCCTTCCATCTCACCCCAGAATTTAATCATCTTACCTAAGCTGAGTGAGTATGCTTGATACTCTTTTCTTAAGTACAGCTCATTGAGCATGATGTATCGTCTTTTATCATATTGTGTGCTATAAAGGTATTCGATATTCAAATTCGTTGCAAATACTTCATTGTTAAATCCAACTTTTGTATTCCCGCTTAGAAGAGTTTCATCCGAAAAATCACTATAGCCTATCTGACTGACCTTTACATCGGTTTTATAGTCGTATCCGTAGCTATAAGAGATACCAAAGAGGATTAAGGCAAGAATCTGTTTCATTGCAGTTCTTTTTTAGAGAAGTCAGCTTCACCAAGACCTATATTGATCTGATCTTCATCCCAGATAAGCATCGTACTTTTTCCGTTTTGTATGTTTTGCATATTGATTTTTTGAATGCGATAGACACCGTCTATTTTTTTATATTGTAAAAACTCTACTTCTTTTAGGAGTTTTCCAAGCTTGTCATAGTATTCACCGGATCTAGCAAGGTAAGTACTACTATCGATATATACGATTTGTTTTGAATAACCGCTGTTCTGATCTTTAGGGATTCTCACTACTTTAAAGTATGATGTATTGTTCTTTTTTACGACTTTAGCGTCTCCTGAGTAAGTGTAGTTTTTGTAGTTTTGTGATGAAATGTCTTCATAGCTGAACTCACTTGCCATAAAAGACCCTGATTTATTTCTAGAACTAATACGTTTGATCCTTTTAAGTGCAGGCATGTAGAGCCATTGTTTGTCATCTTTGCCTATCTGTTCAAAACTTAGCAGCTTGGTGCCTTTAATATCCAAAGGATAAATAAAGTGTATTAATGATTTATCCCCATTTTTATTTTCCAGTCTTTTTATAATGAGCTGTCTCTTATTCTCAATGCCTTGTGCATTTTTAAGGACCATAGTGGTTTTTGAAATGCTGCTCTTGTATCCTGAAATTCTTTCAAAAGATTTTTTGGCCACTTCTAAAGAGCTCTCAGCACCTAAACTAGCTATTCCTATCATGCCAATCAAAATAATTTTTTTCATTAAAACCCCCTTTCTCTTATTATGTAAACAATGTTAACATAAAGTATATTAAATACAAGGCTAGAATTATTTTGGATATTAGAAATGGCTATAACTACGTTAGAGTTATTGTTTTGCTAAGTGTTAATAGGGAGTAATGCTGTATAATAAATTCATGATTAAAAATAAATATCACCACGGAAATTTAAAAGAAGAGCTAATAGATATAGCTTTCAAATATATAAAAGAGAATGATGTTGAAAGTCTTACACTAAAGATTTTAGGTGACTCAACTGGTACATCAAGATCAGCAATATACAGACATTTCAAATCTAAAAATGATCTCATTGAAACAATTATTACAAAAGGTTTTGAATATTTTGATGATTGTGTTTCTCCAGCATTACATGACAATGAGGTACCGTTAATAGATAGATTTTATTTAAGCGGTAAACGTATTATCAAATTTGCAAACGAAAATCCAAATCTTTACAGGTTGCTTTTCGGTAAGAATTATGCACATATAAGAGAAGAAATCATTGATCTAAAAGATGAAAACTGTAGCGGTCTTGGTGCATTAAAAACTACTTTAGAAGAGGGACAAGCATTAGGTATGATACAGGAGGGGGATAGTTATCAGATGGCAATAGTGATCTGGGCATCTCTGCATGGACTTGCCTCACTGATTATCGATGGTTTTATGGATGTAGAGAAATTAGCTGATGAACTGTATGATAATATGTTTAAATATCTATTGAATGGAATCGTAAGTAACAAAATAAAATTTATTTCATCATTGCCATTTTCTGACAGGATCTTGCCACAAAAACTTAAAAAGTAAATGGAATAAATAAGATTTCCCATTAATAGGCTTATTTCTTTATAGTATGATAACTGTTGAGTCTAATGGTTTTTTTATTTTGATAATCTTTTATAAAGTAAATAGATATGGCAGACTTTATAAAATATACTCCCATTTCTCAAACATTTCACTAATCTTCTTTACACTGTCATGAACAGAAACATTCACTATTTTATAGCCATCAGGCAGATAGACTTTTATTTTCATGATAACTCCCTTTGAACTACTTATATATTTTTCTAGTGCTCCTATAATATAGACTAAACAAGATCGCACTAAATTCTTTATATGCATGAAACATTCTATTCTCTGTTTGTAGTATTATTTGCTTTATAATAGTTTGAATAAGAAAGTATGGTATAGAGATACAATTAAAGTATTAAGAGCATAATATGACAAAGTTAGCAGCATAACTTTTTAGAAGTATAGTTTGGTCAGAAAAGTATTTAAATGATTTGGAATATTGGAGCTTATTTAGATTTTTTTGAAGTAGGTTAAATTGTAATATGGTGGAGATGAGGGGGATCGAACCCCTGTCCTAAAATAGATAGAACCATGACTCTACATGCTTAGGCGGTGTTGTTTAATCTCATCTTGCTTCGTACGACACCCAAAACTATGCAAGACCAGCCTAAAAGTTCATCCAAAGGTTAGGCAGCCTTCGGGTATAGTCATCAGATATGATACCTCAAACTCTAGCTAAGATGACACTCACTAGCGAGGCAGTCCTCCGCGTTAGCGGGGTTAAATACTTACGCTACTGCGTAAGCTGGACGATAATCTGTATTGTTTGCGTTTATTCGCGTTGGGCCGCGTAACGGAATTGCCCAGTCCGACATGCACATAGCCCCGACTACTCCAGTCGAAACCAAGTCATCCCCATATGGGCGGATAATATCACTTTTAGGTTACTTTGTCAAGGGGATAAAAAAGTAGATCAGAATAAAGTTATAAACTATAAAGTCGATGTGTATATGGGCATAAAAATCAAAAAGACCCATTATATTGTTTATGTGTGGATGCATCAAGAACAGATATTGCATATAAAGCAAACAAACTCTTTTGCTATTGTTAAAGGGAATGCAATATTTACACGTCTGTGTCATTTTTGTCGTATTACGTTATATTTTAAGTTATATAACGTTAGACTTCGCATAACGAAATTGTGTAAGCACATAATATTCGTTATATATAATGGGATATAAGGGGGAAGAAATAATATGAAACCTATCATAGCAGCATCAATGGTAACATTAGCACTGTATGCAAATCAACCAGATACAAAACATACACTGATGCCTAATATGCAGGTAGTTTATCAGCAGATACCTACAAAAGTAGACAATCTGGGTGATATGTTTAATAATGGTGAGTTTTATGGAAGGTTGCGTTTTAACTATTTTTGGAGTGACAAAGGTGAAAACCACTACGTAATGGGAGCAGGGGGGAGCCTAATATATAAGAGTGCCTACATGAACGGTTTTGGATTTACAGCCGGACTTTATACGACGCAGAATCCTTGGCATATGGATGATGAGTATGCTTCGATCTATAAGGCCGGGAAGGATGTATTAAGCCGATATGATGTGTTGACACAAGGCAAATATGGAATGACTTCATTGGCACAAGCTTACCTGGAGTATAAACATTCAAATTTTGATGTACAGGCCGGAAGATTAATCTATGAAAGTTTCTTAACAAGAAGTAATGATACAAAGATGATACCCAACACTTTTGAAGGGGTTGCACTCTATAGTACTGCACTGCCAAATATCAAATTACAAGCAGCGTATCTTACGAATCAAAAGCTAAGAGACCATACGAAGTTCCATCATCTTTTGGCTTACGGTGATGATCCGAGTGATGCTTATGCAAAGTATACTGAAAATGATGATTCAGCCATGCATCAGGGACTAACACTCTCTAAGCTCAAAGAAGCCGGTATTGATGACAGGCTTATAACATTGGAAGCAAAGAACAGCAGTATTGACAACCTATTACTGACTTTTAACTATACGGGAGTTTCTGATCTAATATCTTCAGCGATGTTACAGGCAGACTATACTTTTAAGGTGGATGGTTTGAAGATCACACCTGCATTGCGTTACATGAGACAGTTTGATAACGGAGCGGGAGAGATAGGGGGTGCTAACCTCAAGACAAAGACTTTTGGATATGACGATCCAGATAGCCTGGAGGGAGCACTTTTGGGAGCTAAAGTTGATCTGGCACAAAATGCATGGAAACTTCGTCTTGGTTACACAAAGATCGCTGATGAAGGAGATCTGGTCGCTCCTTGGAGAGGATTTCCAACAGGTGGTTTTACCAGGGCAATGGCACAGTATAACTGGTATGCTAACACAAAAACATATATGGTAAGGGTAGATTATGACTTTGATAAAGCGGGGCTTGTATCAGGATTAAAAGCATTTATGCGTTATGCAGTACAGGATTTTGATGATTATAAGCCGGGAGTACAATCAGACAGTAATGTATTAACCCTGGATTTACTTAAAGAGTTTGATAGTTTTCCCGGACTTTATATGAAAACCCGTCTGGCATATGTAGACGGTAAGAATGATACGGTTGCAGGTGATGGATCCTTGAAATCAGATTCATCCTACAATGAATTTAGAGTTGAGATCAATTATCTGTTTTAATACAATAAAAAGGGAAAAAAATGAAAGTTAGTGCAAGAAATAATATTAAGGCAACAGTTGTATCTATGGCAACAGGTTTGGTAAATGAGAGAATTACACTTTTGACATCACGAGGAGCTGAGCTTAGCTCAGTGATCACTACCGAGAGTGCAAAAGAGTTGTCGTTAAAAGAGGGAGATACAGCAATGGCTTTATTTAAAGCTTCACATGTAATGCTAGCCAGTACACAAGTTAACGGCATAAGTGCGCGTAATCAATTAAAGGGGATGATTGAAAATGTGGTGAAAGGTATTGTCAATACAGAAGTAACTCTTGTAACAGGAGGAGGAGAGCATATTGTATCTATCATCACAAATGAGGCAGCAAAGGAACTTGGAATTATTCCTGGTCAAAACATAGTAGCGATTATCAAGTCAAATGATATTATGATCGCGAAATAGTACCTAAAAGGAATCACAAATGAAAAAAATACTCTTATCACTTTGTTTAACGTTAATGAGCCTGAATGCAGGAGAGATCAAGATTGCATTAGCTGCCAATGTCAGTTATGCTATGGACGACCTTAAGAAGGCATTTAATGCACTCTACCCGGAAACAAAGGTAAAAGTAACACTTGGAAGCAGCGGCAAGCTCACGGCACAGATTAAAAACGGCGCACCTTATCAGCTTTTCATGGCGGCAAATATGAAATATCCTGAGGCTCTTTACGAGGAAGGGTTGGCTGTAAGCAGACCGATTGTGTATGCACAGGGATCATTGGCTTATTTAAGCAGTAAACAGCAGGACTTTACAAAAGGTATAGCACTTATAAAAGATGATACAATTAAAAAAATTGCCGTAGCAAATCCCAAAACAGCTCCATATGGAAAAGCAGCTGTGGAAGCAATGAAAAGGGGCGGTGTGTTAGAGGAAGTAGAGAATAAATTCGTTTATGCAGAATCCATCTCTCAAACAGTTTCTTATGCTGTGACCGCAGCAGATATCGGGTTCATCGCAAAATCATCACTTTACAGTCCTAAAATGGCACATTTTAAAGAGGGAGTGAACTGGGCAGATGTTGATCCTGAACTCTATACACCTATCAATCAGGGAATGGTAGTGTTAAGCAATGGGGAAAAGAACAGCGAAGTAGCAGCATTTTATACATTTATGTTGAGTGCTAAGGCAAAAGAAATTTTACAAAAATATGGATATTTGGTACCATGAGCAATCTAGTAGCTACAGTACAATCGATTCGATGTCACGATGGAGTCAGCATCGTGACCTTTTCTTTAGGTGAGCAAATCCTTACAATGGTCAGTTTGGAGTTGGATGATGCACTGAGAGTAGGTTCAAAATGTTTACTCAGTGTGAATGCATCCAGTGTAGCCATAGGAAAAAACTTGAGTGGTATGCTGAGTTACTCCAATCAGCTCTCAGCTAAAGTTGTAGCGATAGAAAATGGTAAATTATTGACACGTATTATTTTGAATATCTCAGGAAACCGTGTAGAGTCAATGATTACTGTAGCCTCCTCTGAAAGACTTGGACTGAAAGTAGGAGATGATGTCACAGCACTGATCAAATCTACTGTATTATCAGTTTCAGAGGTAATTGCATGAGTGAATTATTTGTTGGTATTGAGCTAGAGCCTTTCTTACTTTCTTTTAAACTTGCCGGACTGACTACTTTGATCTTGTTTGTAATCGCTTTACCTTTAGCATGGTATCTATCACAAACAAGATCCAAGACCAAACCCTTTCTTGAAGCGATTACGGCATTGCCAATTGTATTGCCACCATCAGTATTGGGGTTTTATATTCTTTGGGCACTTTCTTACAACTCTCCTATAGGTGCATTCTTTGAAGAGATGTTCGGGATCAAATTGGTCTTTAATTTTACCGGGCTTGTGATCGCCAGTTGTTTTTACAGCCTTCCATTTATGGTACAGCCATTGCAGAGCGGATTTGAAGGTCTGAATAAAAATATGCTTGATGCTTCTTATATCTGCGGACAGGGGAAATGGATGACGGTACTTAAAGTTGCACTGCCCAATATCAAACCGGCATTGATGACAGCGATCATCGTGACCTTTGCACATACAGTAGGTGAGTTTGGTGTTGTTTTGATGGTAGGAGGGAGTATTCCGGGAGAAACCAAGGTAGCATCTGTGGCGATCTATGAGATGGTGGAGATCATGGATTATCAAACAGCACATATTTATAGTGCAATTATGGTCATTATAAGCTTTTTGGTTCTTTTGAGTGTTTATATTTTCAACCGTAAACAAAATAAAAAGTTTGGTGGCTTCTAATGATAGATATAGATATTAACAAAACTCTTCATGGCAGTATGGGAGAGATGGATCTTCGTGTCAACCTTGAGATCAAAGAGGGAGAATTTATCGCACTCGCAGGAGAGAGCGGAAGCGGTAAAACCACTCTGCTTAGAATAATCGCAGGATTGGAAAAGGCTCAGGGATCTTTGAGGGTAGGAGATGAAGTATGGATGGATACAAAACATACTTTGCCTCCACAAAAAAGAAAGATAGGATTTGTTTTTCAGGATTATGCACTATTCCCGAATATGACTGTGCTTCAAAATCTTCTTTTTGTGAAAAAAGATCATGCCCTTGCTGAGGATTTACTGGAGATGACAGGACTTTATGAACTTAAAGACCGTCTTCCTGCTACGCTCAGTGGAGGACAAAAGCAACGTGTCAGTCTTTGTCGTGCTATGATGAACCGTCCTAAGATTCTGCTCATGGATGAGCCGCTTTCTGCACTGGATCCTGCAATGCGTACAAAGTTGCAGCATGAGATTCTTACCCTGCATAAAAATTTTGGTACGACTACGATCATGGTCAGTCATGATCCAAGTGAAATCTATCGTCTGGCAAATAGGGTGATTGTACTTGACCATGGTAAGGTCATTCAGGATGATACGCCCAAAAAAGTTTTGCTTAAAACAAGTGGAAGTCAAAAATTTTCATTTGAAGGTGAACTGCTGGATATTGTACAGGTCGATATCATTATGGTGGCCATAGTCTCCATTGGTCAACAATTGGTTGAAGTGGTTATAAGCCCGGATGAGGCTGCTTCTCTACATATTGGAGATAGAGTTACACTAAGTACAAAGGCATTTGCCCCAATTTTAAGCAATAGATAGACAGAATATCTATAAAAAACGTTATATAATAAAATATATAAGGACCTTGCACCGCGCATCGTCCGAATATACATTTATCAGATATATCGTTATATACTTAATTGTATAACGTTATCGCTACAAGGAGGAAAAATGAAATTGGCAAAAACATTTGCAGGAGTTCTGCTCTTATCACAGAATATGCTTTGTGCAGATATGAGTTTTGACGGCGAATTACGTCTTCGGTTTGAATATTTTGACAATATGAATGAAAAATATTATGGTGCTAATCCTAAGGTTGGCTTGAGCGAAGATGCTTATCTTTTGATAAGAGTGCGACTTGGTATGAGTTATAAGATCGATGATTATTGGAGTGCTAGAGTTTCAATGCAGGATTCCAGGGCAATTGGTTGGGGATTTGACAATGAAGACTGGTATAACAAAGAGTTCATGCAAGTAAATAATACGCAAGTAGACCATTTTGAACTCTATGAGACTTATCTTCAATATACAACATCGAATATTGTCATTAAGACGGGACGCCAAAAAATTGCTTATGGGGACAACAGGGTTTTTGGTCCTGGGGAATGGAAAAACTCCGGCAAATGGGTTTGGGATGCTGCAAGGATGTCGATAAGGGATGGAGAGAATTATCTGGATCTTTTTTATGGGGGAACTATGCTCCATGATCCGGATGAATTCAGCCTGAGTCATCGACATGGCTATTATGGCGGAGGAATATACGGACATTATGCTCTCAGAAAAGCAGGTGCGATCGAACCTATCTTTGCCTATAAAGAGAATGAGAAAGAGAACCAAAATTATCTCTCGCTTAAAAGTTATTATCTCGGAGCAAGAGTCTATGACGACAACTTTTATGGATATTTTTACAATATGACCTATATAAAATCTTTCGGAGACTTCACGAAATTGGACGAAAGTCGTGTGGATATTGATGGTTCAGGATTCCATCTGGATGCAGGATATCACTTTAAACCGATTCATACTAAATTGGGGTTTGGCTATACCTATGCAAGCGGTGACGATCCAAATACCAGTGACCGTGAAACTTTCGATGCAGTCTTTGGTGCAAGTGATAAGTACTATGGAAGACTCAATCTCATGAGCTGGTCCAATTTAAAAGATTATGAAGTATTCGCTGTAGTAAAGCCTTCACAAAAAACGCAAATTAAATTGGAGTATCATGCTTTCTATGCTGATGAACCAAGCAATAAATGGAAAAGCTACACCATACCAACTATGAGTTCAGACAAATATGGTGATGAGATTGATATTGTGGCGGTACACGATTACAACAAAAATATCAATGTTCAGCTGGGGCTAGGGTATTTTAAAAGCGGTAATTATATAAAAGAGGCAGCTAAAACGGATCCATATATTACAAAAGATAATGCCTTTGGACTGTTTACGCAAGTAGCCTATAAATTTTAGAGGGAGAGGATGATGATAAAAAAACTTTTGTTAATGAGCGCGTTGATTTTCTTTGTACACGCTGATGAGCTGAAGATTGCTTCTGCAGCAGGATATAAAAAACCTATGATGGAAGTTATTACAGCTTTTGAAAAGCGGGGGCATAAAATCGAAGCGCTTTTTGGAAATATGCAACAGGTGATCACCCAGGCGAAGAATGGACAGATCGCGATTGTGATTGGAGATAAAGCATTTTTGGAAAAAAGCAAACTTCCTATCCGTAATTATCAACCTATTGGAAAAGGAAAGGTTGTATTGGCATTTTCAAAACAGAATGTCATGAATAGTATTGAAGATTTGACAAAAGAAGATATCAGGAAAGTGGCAATACCGCAACCTAAAAAAGCGATATACGGTACTGCAGGAGAAGTGTTCCTTCGACATACAAATCTTTATGATCAGATCGAGCATAAACTTTATGTTGTTGCCAAAGTGCCACAAGTGGTTGCTTATTTGGTGAGTGGTGAAGTGGATGCCGGGATTATCAATCTTACGGCTGCACTTGCAAACAAAGAGGGGTTAGGCGGATATATCATAGTAGATGAGCAGAGCTATTCACCTATTGAGATCACTGCTGCAAGTTTAGATAGATGTCAGGGAGATAGTTGTAAGGAGTTCTTAAAATTTATGGCTACAACGACAGCACAAGAGATTTTTAGAAAATACGGACTGTAAATGATACAGCTTGAACAGATCACTGCCCCGCTGATTTTAAGTTTTAAAACAGTGGGATATACTAGTGTATTGTTACTGTTCATAGGTATACCTTTGGCATTTCTACTTTCCCAAAAAAAACTACGGTTTCGATGGATCATAGACACTTTGGTCACACTTCCGCTTGTCTTCCCACCGATTGCCGTAGGCTTTTTTTTATTATTGATACTGGGAGAGCACGGATGGCTTGGAGAGTTTTTTGCAAAGTTTGGCATCACATTTATATTTGATTTTTATGGGTTGGTAGTGGCGGGGTTTATTGCGGGGTTACCTTTGATGGTCAAGCCTTTAGAGGCGGCCATTAGGCTTTTCCCCGAAGAGATCAAAGAGGCAGCTTATATCTCTGGGAAAAGTACTTTGCAGACATTTTTTTGGGTAGTTTTACCAAACATTAAGGCTTCTCTTTTTGCAGCACTCCTTCTTGCATCGGCGAGATCGTTAGGGGAAGTGGGGATCACACTGATGCTTGGAGGAAATATTATCGGGAAGACCGATACAGTCTCTTTGGCTATTTATAATGCAGTTTTTGATGGAGAGTATGATCTGGCTTTGATACTCAGTGGTATTTTAGTCGTGATCTCATTACTTTTTTTCATCATTTTACATTTTTTACAAAATAAAAAAATTATAGGATAAAGGATAGATACCATGTTGAGAATCGATGATCATACACTAATGGAATACTTTAAAGAAGATGTTCCTTATTTTGATCTGACAACTTCACTGCAAGAGCAGTCCAGTAAAAGTGTAAGGCTGGAGATTTTTACAAGAGAGGATGTGATAGTCTCTTGTTCAGAAGAGGCAAAAAGAGTTGCCGAACTTTTAGGGTGTGATATTGAGTACTGGATCCCTTCAAAGCAGAAAGCACGTAAAGGTGAAACACTTCTCATAATGAGCGGTACGTATGAAACTGTACATCAGGTATGGAGGAGTGTTCAGAACATTCTTGAGTATAGCTGTAAGATCGCTACCTATACACATGAAATGAAAGAGGCAATCATAAGTGAAAATCCTCATTGTGAATTACTCACGACACGAAAGAACTTTCCTTTTGCGAAAAGCTTCTGTATTCGATCTGTCATCAATGGAGGAGCAATGCCTCATCGTCTTGGATTGGGGGAAACAGTGATTTTCTTCCCTCACCATAGAATTGTCTATCCATCAACTGAAGCATTTTATGAAGAGATTGCAATGTTGAAGAAAAAGGCACCGGAAAAAAAGATTGTCATAGAGTCAGATACATTTGAAGAAGCAATGGTATTGATGCAAAAAGGTGCTGATGTGATACAGATGGACAAAGTAGATGTCATGACGCTCCAAAAGCTTACGGAGTATCGAGATCAACACTTTGCCGAGGTGAAGATTTTGGCTTCAGGGGGAGTCAATAGAGAGAATGCACAACTTTTTGCTAAGACAAGAGTGGATGGTATAGTAACTAGTGCCGTCTATTTCTGCGGTATGGCCAATATGGGAAGTAAAATGACATTACTTTGATCATTTTTATGCACTTTGGAGATGAAAACTGCAAGTAGCATCTAGGATGATTGTTACCTGGAGTCTATGATCTTTACACCGTCGATCTTTAGAAACTTAGGGTAAAGTTATGTCTATGGTATAGAGATTGCTTTACATGGAGAGACAGTATGAGTTTGACGCAAAAAGTACTTTGGTCAATGGGACTGGGGATTATTGCAGGGTTGGTCATCAATCTTGGAGGGTTCAATGCAGAAGGAGGTTTTGTCAATGAGTATATTGTTGGCGGGCTTTTGTATGTGATCGGTAAGATGTTTATCACTGCTCTCAAAATGCTTGTAGTGCCTCTGGTCTTTTTTTCTCTTATCTCAGGTGTATTTGGTATCGGAGATATCAAAAAACTGGGTAAAGTAGGTATCAAATCTTTTGGGCTTTATATGCTTACGACCGCGATTGCAATTGCTGTAGCTATTGGTATCGCTTCGTTGGTGATCCCTATGTTCTCTTCTCCTGCAGTACAAACAGAAGTCTTTATAGCTAAAGAAGCTCCGCCTCTTAGTGATGTACTTATCAATATCATTCCGAGTAATATCATTGAAGCATTTGCAACGGGAAATATGCTGCAGATCATCTTTTTTTCTATCCTGCTTGGTATATCGCTTTTGATGGTAGGCAAGAAGGCTGAAAGTATAGCTGAGGGTGTTGAGGTACTGAATGAAGCGATGATGAAGATGGTAACGATCATCATGACGACTGCACCGGTGGCAGTTTTTGCACTTTTGGCCAAGGCAGTCAGCGAGCTTGGACTTGATCTGCTGGCTCAACTGGCAGTCTACGTCATAGTGGTTGTTGTGACACTGCTTTTGCATCTCTTTGGAACATTAATGCTGATTCTCAATCTTTTAACAAGATTGAACCCTTTTATCTTTCTTCAAAAGATACGTGATGCACAGGTATTTGCTTTTTCTACCTCTAGTTCCAATGCGACGATCCCTGTAACGTTAAGAAGTGTGACTAAACGTTTGGGTGTTGACAATTCAGTTGCCTCTTTTACAGTCCCTTTTGGTGCCACGATCAATATGGACGGTACAGCGATCATGCAAGGGGTGGCGACAGTCTTTATCGCACATATTTACGGTGTGGAACTGGGGATACTGGGATATTTGACTGTGATACTGATGTCAGTACTTGCCTCTATAGGTACAGCCGGTATACCGGGAGTCGGTCTTATTATGCTTTCGATGGTCTTTGTACAAGTGGGCTTGCCGGTTGAAGGTATTGGATTGATCTTGGGTGTTGACAGATTGCTTGACATGATGCGTACAGTTGTGAATGTCACAGGAGATGCAGTAGTGAGTACAATTGTAGCCAAGAGTGAAAACGAACTGGATATAGATCTCTATGAAAACAGAGAGGCAGGATTGGTTGAAGCACCTGAGATCGATGAAGAGATCGAAGAGGAGTTTGCTGAGGTAGTCCATAGAGTTGAAGAGAAGTTGTAAGGAGAAAGGGTGAAACAAAAAGAGCGTGGTAAATTTGATCAGAATTTCGATCCACTGATCGATAAGTTTAAAGATCAGATATACAGTGGTATTAAGGGAGAGTGGCGGTTAAAATTACTTCAGGAAGATCTACAGGAACTTTACCAAAAAGATCCAATGGATATCTGGGATGCAGGATGCGGTCTGGGGCAGTTAGCGCTTTGGTTTGCCAAAGAAGGGCATTCTCTTACCTGTTGTGATATCTCCTATAAGATGCTTGAAGAAGCTAAAAAAGTTTTTAAAGAAGCAGGGGTGGAAGCATCTTTTGAAAAGTTACCGGCCCAGCAGATGGCTGCACAGATAGCACAACAGGACCTGGTCCTTTTTCATGCAGTTATAGAGTGGTTGGCCAATCCCTTAGAGACGCTTAATAGCGTATCCGGGAAGGTGAAACCGGGAGGTCACCTTTCACTTCTCTTTTTTAACTATCATAGTTTTGTCTACCGTAATGCTCTTAGAGGAGGGTGGTGTGTTCCATTTGTAGCTGATGAGTCTGTCTGGTATGGAAGAGGGAAAAAGCTTACACCTCCTTATCCTCAAAAACCGGAAGTATTGATAGAGTGGTTGAGAAAGCATGGTTATGAGATCAAAGTGCAAACCGGTATCAGGGTATTTCATGACTATATGAACAAGACAGCACTAGAAGATACGGATATCGATGAATTGATGCAGCTGGAATACCGTTTCTGCCGTGAGCCGGTCTATCGGGATATGGGTCGGTATATCCATATCCTTGCAAGGAAAATTACAGACTCTCGATAAGTCTGGCAGCACTTCCTGCTTTTGCATTGGTTGGCTGATAGAGGTAGTTGTGTACTTTTTGGGGAATATAGGCAGGTATCTTAAGTGCTTCGAATTCTTCTTTAGCAGCCTGTTTTGCTTTGAAAAGTGCCATTTGAACACGTGAGTGAAAGTTGGCAGCTCCCTCTCCTGAAGTTTCTATAGCTAAAAAGTTTGCTTCTGGAAAGCGGGCAGTTACAAGTGACTGTATACCATCTGATACTGAGGATGACGGCATACAGCCGAATGGTTTTACTGAGATAACAAGATGTGCAAGATTCTCTTTGACGCTCTCTACGAGGTGTGCGACCTCCAGGTGACCTTCTCCTGCTTCACACTCTAAAGTGTAGTATGATTTACTGTAGTTTGCCAGCTTATCGATATCAGGGATATGGTAATCATGAAGTCCTATTGCTTTGGCATAGAGAGTAAAGTAGAGTTTCACAGCTGCTTTACCTGCCTTGAGCATTACTCTGCTTTTGACATTGGAAAAGTCCATAGTACCGGTTGATTCAGTCTGAAGTGTTTCACTTTGGTAAAGTTTTTGTTCGGCTTCCCAAAGGCTTAGCATCAGGCGGTTGATGATCGGTTGCGGGATACACTCTGCCCCTTCTGCTTCTAGAAATCTGTGTAAGTTGTAGTTCCCATCCCCCTCGGTCATCGCTGCCCAGAACTCACCCATGACCATTACTTTGGCTTTTGGCTGGAGTCTGTTGAGTTTGATTCCTTCTAAAATAGTGCGGCACTTCCACATGGTTTTTAGTAGGGATTTTTTTTGAAAAAATGCATCAGATACTAATGTTCGGCATTCCTCTATCGCACGGTCGACACTGCCTGCTTGGAGTTCATACGGGCGCATTTTGTATCCAAGTATATTGATGATATCACCGATAATCACTGCCTTGATCAGAGTGATAAAGAATGTTGGCGTATATTCAATAAGTGCATCATCAATGTCCTCGCCTTGATAGATCCCCTTATTGTGTTCAAAAGTTGTGATACGCAATCCTTCAAAACCTGCATCACGCAGTGCTTTTTTATACTCGGTGATATACATTCCAAAACGGCATGGTCCACAGCCGCCGGCAGTAACATAGACATATTTTTTAACGATCTCTTCTGCGCTTATCCCTTGCTCATCACGCAGTTTTTGCAGGTATTTGACAAGATTTCCCACCGTAAAGTAGGTAGGGTTACATTGGCCCCTGTTGCCGAAAGCCTTACCTGTTTGGAATGAGGCAAAATTGGGATTGGGAAGAGATATATAATGGATTCCAAGTGAATTGAGGGCAGACTCAATCAGCTTGTCTTGAAGCAGTGTAAGGCCACCTGAGAGGAATATCGTCTCTTTTTTTGGAGCATACTCTATTTTCTGTGAGGGGTTTTCTCTCCATTGGGAAATCTCTTTATGGAGAAATTCGAGGTTGTCTCCACTCTCTTGTGATCGGATTGTGTTACATGTGACACTCATAATACATACTCCTCCTCTTTTAGTGGGTTTGTTTTTCTTTGGACCAATTGTTTTTGATATTGTTCCAGGGTATAGGCAAAGGTCTTAACCCGTATCTTGATCGAACCTCCAGGTTTATTCGCATCAATATCATGCAAGGTAAGGTGTGGTGTCTGACTGGCACCAAGTATCTTATCGATGATCGAATAAGTTGGAGCATCATGTCCGCACTTGAAGCTGCTTAGGTCAACGACTGCAACGTTGGGATGGCGCGCGGCGAACTTGGCAGCCCAAACTTTTTGTGAAGAGTTGGTAGAGAAGTTCTCCAGCCATACATCCCGGATATCATAAGGAGATTGGATAATGCCTGCATCGATATCAGCTTGGAAATATGCTTTTAAATACGCTTCATCTTTGGGAATAGAGCGCATTGAGAGTGTTTTGAAACCTAAAGATTGGAACTCATCGAGCACTTCATGGTTCAAGCCCGGATCTGAATGGTATGGTCGACCTAAAAGCAGTAGAACAATCTCATCGTTTTTCACGGCATTTTCCAGGATCTCTTTTCCTTCCTGCATGATCGCTGCATCGTTGGCTTGCAGTGCATTCCATGCCTGATCGGCTGCCCAGTTACTCTCATCTTCGGTGATATGCAGTTTTCCTTTCCATGTTGCAAAAAGCTGTTTTTTGAGTAGGCTTTTATTATCAAAATCAAGTGCATCCTCTACATAAGTAATCTTTTGTTGGCTAAAGAGGTCTTTTTCTTTGGTGAAGGCAGAGTAGACTACTTTTGGGGTCCCTGAGATGATAGGACAGGAAGTCTGCCCCATTGTATGCTCTAAGAATCCAGGCAAATGGGTAACTGCTGGAAACCAGAGGTAGTCAAATCCTTTTTTACGATATTTTTTATCAAAAAGCAGGGAATATACATGTGATTGGGCTACTTTAGCAGGGTAACAAGAGTCCACCGAACCATACTTCGCACCCTCTAAGAACATATCTTCATTTGAAAAGCCTGAAAATACAATGTTTAGCGGATTGATCTCAAGTGCTTCCAGATAAGTACGCAAGAATGGTGCAAGCGAATAGACATTGAGTACTTTTGGGATACACACTTTTAGACTTTGTCTGTAGTTTTTATTTTCTTCACTGCTTACATCAAAGGTTCTGGTAACCTTTTTGCGCAATGTCGGCCCCCATCCTCCAAGTGTGAGTTTCACCTGCTGTTCAGTAATGAGGGTATGAGAGTCAGGTTTTTGTGCAAGCTCATAGCTGGGAATGAAGAGTGTATGGCACTCTTTTTTAATAAGGTTAGGGACGGATGATTGAAGTGCTTTTCTCTCTTCTTTAAGTAATTTAAGCGCATCATGGGATTCTACGGTACCCTCTTCACAGGAAAACCCTGCAATATAACGCACCGGCGTAGAAGAAGGAGTTTTGGTATCAATAAAGGTACGTGAACATTGAATAGAGCAGAAGTGACATCGTGTGGATTCATCAGTTCGAGAAGTGTAGGTCATTTGGAGTGCTTCTTCCATACCCACAAAGCTAGCCTCTCCCCGCTCTTGAACCCTATCTCTGGCTTCTATGGCTGCACCGTATGCACCTGCTTCTCCGGGGTAGGGGTGGACATTGACAGTCGCATCCGGGACTCTTGCTTTGATGTAATCAACCTGGGCCTTCAATGCAGCAAGATTGTATTGGGTACCGCCCTGCAGTACGAAATGTTTCCCAAAAGCTGCAAGATTTGGAGCTTGAACCACATATTGCCAGACATTTTTTGGAAGTACTTTGGCGATTCCTGCAAAGAGTTCTTCTTTACTATAACCCTCTTTCTGGAAGTTGACACGGTCCGTATCGAGAAATACTGCACATCCATAGTTAAAAAGCGGTGCTCTTTGTGCAGAAAAAGCAGTATCAGCGTAGCCTTCAACGGGAATACCAAACTGTTTTGACATACTTTGCAAGAGGGTACCGTTACCTGCACTGCACTGGTTGGAAAGTCTGAAGTTCTTCATCATTCCATTTTCCATAAACAGTACCTTGATATCCTGCCCGCCGATATCACAGATGACATCAACGCTCTGACCAAAGACCTTTTGGGCACTTTTCATATGAGCAATGGTTTCGATGATGTTGGCATCAGCCTTCAGTGCACCTTCAAGTACATCAGCAGCATATCCCGTTACACCAAGACCTCTTACATCATAATAGCCGTTAGGATCCTTTTGTTTGATCTGCTGGAGAAGCTCAAGGGTATCTTGTATCGGGTTCCCTTTGGAGAGTTGATAGACTTTACAAAGTAAGTTACCCGCTTCATCTACCAAAACCGCTTTAGAGCTGGTTGAACCTCCGTCAATACCTAGATAACAGGTTGTCACTTTTTGTAAAGCAGGGGCAATAAACGGCTTGATAGTGTAGTCTTCTTTGAAGGCTTCTAACTCTTCCTTTGTGGTACTCAAGGGTGAATCATCATTTTCATTACCTAGAGTAGTGTTACCATTGACAAGTCTCTGCAGTTTGGCAACTCCGTCAAAACTTTGATCATGATTGTCCTCTCCTTCTCCAAAGATCACTGCACCCAGGGCTGCATAGTATTGTGCATTTTGCGGTACTAAGATCAACTCTTCTATTTTCTCTTTATCATATGCAATTTCTCTTTCATCCCACAATTCACTGATACGAAGACGCCAACACTCTTGTAAGAAGGGCAGATAAGTATTGGGACCGCCAAGGAGCAGTACTTTTGGCATAAGTGTGTTTCCCCTGGTCAGTACAGTAAGGTTTTGCATGACGATCGCATCGGCAAGGGAGTTCATGATCTCATCGCTAGGGACAGAGGTTTTGACAAGATTGACAATATCAGTCTCGGCAAATACCCCACACTTAGCAGCCACATGATGGAGTTTGTCGGTTTGAAATGTAAGTGTCTGTACCTCTTCACTCTCCATTCCCACTTTCATAGTACATTTCTCGATCGTGGCACCTGTACCTGAAGCACACTTGTCATTCATTGAAGTAAGTACAGACTTCTTGCCATCGTCACTCTGTTTGAAGTGAATGATCTTGGCATCCTGACCGCCTAATTCGATCACTGCGCGTACATCGGGATGGTGATGTTCTACTGCAAGAACTACGGCATTGACCTCTTGAACAAAACGGGCATTGAGTGTAGGAGCGATACGTGAAGCACCTGAGCCTGTGATATAGACTTTTTCTATATGTTGATAGATATAGGGTTGGGTCTGGGCGAGTTCTTCTAAAAGCTTTAAAAGCGTAGGAGCTTGTTTGGTCTCATGAGGTGTATACGCCTTGGCAAGGATATCAAAGTTTTTGTTACAAACGACATACTTTACGGTAGTCGAACCGATATCGATCCCAAGGGAATAATTTTTGGTTTCCATTAATTTTGTCATAATATAATAATATATTATATTATATTATGCTTTGTTTACTTGATGCCCTTTAATTGCCCATACAACCCAGACAATACCGATAATGATAAACGGCAGACTAAGCATCTGCCCTGTACTTAACGGTATATCCCAGCTGTAGTCAGCTTGTTTGGTTTTCGTATATTCAAGCAAAAAACGTACAGTGAACATCGTAGAGAGTAATAGCCCGGGAAAGAGTCTGGTAATAAGCCCTGAACTAAGCTTTTTGTACAGTATGATAAAAAGTCCAAAGATGGCTAGGTAAGAGAAGGCTTCATAGAGTTGGACAGGATGGCGAGGAAGCATATCTACCCGTTCAAAGATGATTGCCCACGGAAGATCAGTCTCCTTACCGAGTATCTCAGAGTTGAAGAAATTCCCAAACCTTACAGCAGCTGCAATCACAAGTCCAGGGATCGTCATACGGGATATGAGCCAAAAAAAGGATTCTTTGTAGCGTTTGCAAAAGAGCCAGAAAGCGATAATGACGCCTAGCAGTCCACCATGGCTTGCAAGACCGCCTTTCCATACCATTAATATCTCAAGAGGATGTGAAAGATAGTATTGCGGTTGATATGCCAGACAATGCATAAGTCTTGCTCCGATCACGGTGCCTATCAGTGCATAGATCAAAAGAGTGTCAAGAATTTCGGGATTGCGTCCCTCACGTTGAAATATCCATTTGGAGATCATCAAGCCTAAAAAAAATGATCCTACGAAAAGTATACCGTACCAGCGGAGCTGAAGGGGCCCAAGTTCCAAGAGTACCGGGCTTACATTCCAACTAAAATAATCCATTCTGACTGCCTTAATGAGTAGTTGTGCTTATTATACTTTAACTTTTTTAGTTATCGATATTTTTTGGATGATTTAACAAAAGTTTTTTGTGCCGGGGGAAAGGAGGTAAATAAAGAGGAAAAAGTTGGTACCGATTTATCCGGGATTATTAGATTATCACTATGAAATCCCGGAATATCAAGCTAAGGTAGAAAAGTATTATTCGTTGATTTTTGCTTTGATTTCTCTTGCAATAGAAGCAATTTTAGTGATTTTTTGAGTATCGTTTAGTGTTTCATCAAGCAGTACTTTGACAAATGCTGAGCCGACGATGACCCCGTCTACACCTTTTGCTTTCTCTTTCGCAGTATTTTCATCTACACCAAAACCGACATAAACAGGCGTATCGGTAAACTCTTTGATATCAGCTATGATTGGTTGTAGATCTTCGCTCTGTCCAGCACCGGTAATACCTGCATAAGCGACAAGATAGATAAATTTTGTAGCCCCGGTTACGATCTTCTCAATACGTGCTTTGCTGTCTGTAGGAGCGATAAAATCAATAAGGTTAAGACCGGCTTCTTCTATCTGTGGTTTATATGCTTTGGCCTCTTCAAAAGGTAGGTCAGGAATGATGAATCCGTTCACACCTGTCTCTTTAGCCTTGTTGATGAAATATTCCATACCTTTATGGTAAAAAGGATTGAAGTATCCCATCCACAAGGTATCGATATGCGGTGCGATCTTTGCAGAAACATCGAAAAGATGGTCTAGTTTGAATCCTGCTTGAAGTGCCAGAAGATTGGCTTTTTCAATAACCGGACCATCTGCAACAGGGTCAGAAAAAGGCATGCCCAATTCTAAAGTGTCAACTCCGGCTTCTTTCAGCGCCAAAGCAGCATCTACTGTAAAGTCAAGTGATGGGTATCCTGTAGTTAGATAAGCTACTAATTTTTTCAAGGTAAACTCTTTTTTATTACTATCAATAAATTATTTTGGATATTATATGCTAAAATCAGTAAAAATATAGACGTAGTAGGAAAACAATGAGTATTCACACTCCCAAAATAGATAAAAAAGTCACTTTGAGTGCACTGCAAGCAATGAAAGGTAAAGAGCCTATAGTCATGGTCACGGCTTATGATGCCCTGTTTGCAAAGCTCTTTGACGGGGAAGTAGAGATGATATTGGTAGGGGACAGTCTCAATATGAGCTTTTTGGGAAAACCCGATACACTCTCGGCAACACTGGAACAGATGATCTATCATACCCAGGCAGTTTGTAATGGTGCAGAGAAGTCGATAGTAGTTCTTGATATGCCTTTTGGTACTTATACTACTCCTGAAATGGCAGTAGCTAATGCGACAAAAGTGTATCAGCAGACAGATGCACAGGCAATCAAGATCGAAGGCGGTAAAGAGAGAGCACCTATCATTAAGGCACTTGTTGACAATGGTATCGCAGTGGTCGCACATGTAGGATTGATGCCTCAATTTGTTCGAAGCGAGGGTGGTTACAAGGTACGCGGAAAGGATGCAGAGGATATCCAACAGATGATAGAAGACGCCAAAGCACTTGAAGCAGCGGGTGCATTTATGGTCCTTGTGGAGGGTGTTAAAGCTGAAGCGGCCAAAGCAATTACTGATGCAGTAAGTATCCCTACAATCGGTATCGGAGCGGGGAATGTGACTGATGGACAGGTATTGGTGTGGAGTGATATGTTCGATTTCTTTGAAGCGTTTACGCCAAAGTTTGTCAAGAAATACGGCAAAGGTGCACTGATGATCAAAGAGGGGCTGCAGCAGTACCGTGATGAAGTCAAAAGTAGGGAATTCCCTAGTGAGGAGTACAGCTACTAATGGAGCGCATGGTAGAGATAGAACGCTTTGAGGGTGAAGGCAGCTACGAAATGACGCTGCGCCCAAGTACATGGGATGAGTATATCGGTCAAGAGAAGATCAAGAAAAACCTGAGAGTCTTTATAGAAGCAAGTAAAAAAAGAGGAGAAGCACTCGATCATATCCTCTTTTTCGGACCTCCGGGTCTTGGTAAAACAACACTGGCAAATATCATCTCTACACAGATGGGAGCCAATATCAAAACCACGGCAGCCCCTATGATAGAAAAAGCCGGAGATCTCGCAGCCTTGCTTACGAATATTGAAGAGGGTGACATTCTTTTTATCGATGAGATACACCGTATGAGCCCTGCAATAGAGGAGATACTCTATCCGGCAATGGAAGATTTCAGACTGGATATTATCATCGGTTCAGGGCCTGCGGCACAAACCGTGAAGATAGATCTGCCGCGCTTTACTTTGATAGGTGCTACAACAAGAGCCGGTATGCTCTCAAATCCTCTTCGTGAACGTTTCGGTATGCACTTTAGGATGCAGTTTTATACACCTGAAGAGTTAGGTCGTATCGTGACTCAGGCATCACACAAGCTTGAAAAACGATCCCAAAAAGATGCAGCGATTGAGATCGCAAGACGAAGCAGGGGGACACCACGTATCGCTTTGCGCCTTTTAAGACGGGTACGTGACTTTGCAGAAGTGGAAGATGAAGCAGAGATCACGCTTAAAAGAGCTAGATATGCACTCGATGAACTTGGAGTGAATAACCTTGGATTTGATGAACAGGATATCCGTCTATTGGAGTTGTTGGTATCTGCTAAAAACAAACCGATGGGTCTTAGTACGATATCAGCAGCACTAAGTGAGGATGAAGGAACGATCGAGGATGTTCTTGAACCTTATCTGATTGCAAATGGTTATATCGAACGTACGGCTAGAGGACGTATCGCTACACAGAAAAGTTATGAACATTTCAAACTTGGCGGGATGAAGGAGGGTCTTTTTGAATAAAAAGATCATCCCTGAGTTGAAAAACGAAGCTTCAGTGAGAGGAATTTTATCTGAACATAGTCCAGATAAAAGAAGAAAAATAAATAAAGGTCTGTTTGAATGATAACAAATAAGAGTTTGACAATTACGGTACTTTTTATTCTCTCATTAATCGGTGCTTATAGTATCTATCAGCCATTTTTGCTCTCTTTGGTGGTTGCAATGCTTCTAACGATGGCAACTTATAACTTTACTAAAAAGCTGATCCGTCATACTCAGTCAAGAAAGCTGAGCGCCGCTATCGCAACACTATTTTTGGTACTGATCATTTTTGCTCCTATTATCTATCTTGCAACCAACGGTGTGGGGTACCTTTCGCATATGGATATTTCTGTGATCAATGATATTACTTCTACATTGAGAAAATATGAGATTCCATATTTTAAGGATTGGATGAGTGATGAGAAGATCTCTGAGTATCTGAAAACCGCTACTTCTTATCTGACAACCGCAGGAAGTGTGGGAATCGGATTTGTCAAAAATATGCTGTTGGTATTGGTCTTTTATTTTATCATCAACTTTTATGGAGAGCGTTTTTTTGATCTGATACGTGCGCTCATGCCTGTAAGCCGCATGAAAAGTGCTAAAATGATCCATGAGGTCTCTTCTACTATGGAGGTTGTATTTTATTCGATCATTGTAACAGCGATTTTTGAGGGGGTACTTTTTGGTGTTATGGCAAGTTATTATGAATTTAACGGATTGCTGTTTGGTGTGATCTATGGGTTTGCTTCACTGATCCCCATTGTCGGAGGAGCTGTCGTTTGGGTACCTCTTTCATTGTATGCATGGACAAATATTGACGGTCAAACAGCATTTGTAATAGCTGTCTATTCGGTTATAGTGATTTCGATCATTGCAGATACTTTTGTCAAACCGGTCATCATTAAAGTCATTAAAGAAGATCTGCTTAAAAGTACCATAGAGATCAACGAGATCGTGATCTTCTTTTCAATACTCGCGGGGATCAGTACCTATGGTTTCTGGGGAATGATCCTTGGGCCGGCAATTACCTCATTTTTAATTGCGATCACGAAAGTCTATATAGACTACAATGAAGCTGAATATATTAAAGAGATAAAAATTAACAAAATAGGGGAGAAAGATGATTAAGATACTTATCATTGAAGATGATCCGGAACTTGCACTGATATTGACGAACTATCTGACAAAATACGATATGGAAGTGATCGGTGCAGAAGACCCTTTCTTAGGACTTTCATTGCTGACACAGCATGATTTTGATCTGATCATACTTGATCTTACACTTCCGGGTATGGATGGTTTGGAGGTGATCCCAAAGATCAGGGAAGTCACAAATATCCCTATCATTATCTCTTCAGCACGTGACGATATCACCGATAAGGTGATCGGTATGGAGCGTGGTGCGGATGACTATATGCCAAAACCGTATGATCCCAGGGAGCTGGTAACACGTATCAAGACTATACTGCGCCGTACACATAGTGTGGAAGCACCTAAAAAAGAGGCTGAACTTTTTGATGCGGATATAAAAGCCCATACGATTACATTTAAAGGAGAGTTGTTGGAATTGACTGCTGCAGAGTATGATATTCTCAATATGTTGATCCAGCATAAGAACGGTTCTGTATCCAGAGAACAGCTGCTTTATGAAAGTGAACATATCGATGATGACAGTTCGATCAAAAATATCGATGTGATCATCTCACGTATCCGTCAAAAGATTGCAAAGATCGATCCTGATCATGTTTATATTAGGCCAATTCGAGGTGTTGGATATCTGTTGACAGACCGTCCTACACCTGCGAAGTAAAAAGAAAGTGAGTCATGAGAAATTTATCGGTAACGACCTTTATCCATATTCTATTTTCTATAGCGATCATCATTTTGGTGACCACCTTTATATTGTTCCTCTCCTGGGATAGAGATCGTCAGAAAATCGAAGAGTTTAAACATTATCAACTGATCTCTGTGACCTTCCTTTCCAATCTTCAAAGACATCCGGGAGATGAGAGACTGCAGGAACTCTACAAAGAGCTTCAATTAAAGCCTTTATCAGATGAAGGTGCTTCGATCCTGAAAAAGCGTATAGAAAACAGTGGGGAGACAATCTTTACCGGCGGTTCGGCATTGGGTAAAGTGCGAGTGTTTGATATTAAGGGTAAAAGATATATCTATATACAGCGTATGGAGTATAATCTCATGCTTGTGGATGATAGAGAAGAGAAGTACTATTTTGAGATTGCCGTGTCTTTGGGTGTCTTCTTGACGGTACTTTTGCTTTTGCTTTATGTAGCTGTCTTGCGTAAACTTTATCCGCTTCGTACACTACATAAAGAGATACAGCGTTTTGCTAAGGGTGATCTAAATACTAAAGTGACCTATAAGTATGATGATGAGATAGGAAAAATCGCACAAAGCTTTGACAATGCCATTAGACATATCAATCAACTCTCTGCATCTAAAAATCTCTTTATGCGCAATATCATGCATGAACTTAAAACTCCGATTACTAAAGGACGTATCATTGTAGAGATGCTGGAAGATGTTCAGAGTAAAAAAGTATTGGTACGTGCCTTTGAACGTATGAATGAACTGATCAATGAACTTGCCCAGATAGAGCGTGTCACCACACAAAGTTTTGAACCGAGTTTAGAGTATACTTCACTCAAAGAAGTAGTGCAGAGAACACGCGAGCTTTTGATCAATGAGAGCGACCACATGAGTATTGAGGTAAAAGATGTGGCTTTGATCACGGATGTAAATCTTTTGGCTTTGGCACTTAAAAACCTTATGGATAACGGTATAAAGTATAGTACAGATAAACACGTACATTTGAAGTCAATTGATTGTGGTTTGGAAGTTTCATCCAGAGGAAAAGCTTTGCAACATCCACTCTCTTATTATATTGAACCTTTTTCTCAAGAGGAAAAACGAAGTTCAGGTTTTGGGCTTGGATTATATATAGTAAACGCGATTTTGGAAAAATTGGGATATATGCTGGATTATCGTTATGAGGAGGGGAACAATATATTCTCTGTTCTTACAGAGAATCATTGTCCTATCAAATAAAATGTAAGAGGTGAAGCACTACTTTAGTGCTTCAGCGATAAGTTCTAGAGGATTCTTGAAGATCGTCTCCACATCCGCATTGTTCATTGCTTCACTAAGTTGTACACGACAAGCGCTACACTCTGCACTTACGTACTTGGCTTTTGTATCTTTGATCATCGCAGCTTTTGGTTTACCTGCGGCTTCAGCAAGATGGAACTTCTCAGTCTGCATTGTTACTCCTCCAAATCCACAACAGCGGTTCGGATCACTCATCTCTTTCATTGGATAGTTTTGAGCAAGCAGATTACGTGGTTCTTGCCAAATACCCTGTACTTTTCTTGCATGGCAAGGATCATGGTAAGTCACGACATCATCAAACTTTTTACCTTTTTCTGCCAGTAGTTTGACCAGATCGGTATTGTTATAGAGCCATGCTGTTGCCATGTGTATTTTTTCACTCACTTTTTTAGCACGCTCTTCCCATTCGGGCATATCGTGATTTGCAAAGAAGACCTGCCAATCATGTTTTACCATTGCTGAACAGGTTGCTTCCGGGATCAACATCGCATCACATTCATCCATAAAGCTCTCAAAGTATTTGATGTTCTTTTTGGTCATATACTCTACTGAGTCTACATCTCCTGTAAAGTAGGCAGGGGCACCGCAACAGAGCTGTTTTTTAGGGATAAAGACATCGATATTCAGTTGTTTCAGTATCTCTACCAGACTATCCCCGATATCGGTATAGTTATAGTTGGCAAGACATCCGATGAAGATAGCTACACGAGGGTTCTTCTTCTCTTGCAGTGGTGCAGGTATCTCTTCAGGATGACTATTGAGAAAGCTTGTTTTCGCCAGAGATGGAAGAAGCCTTCCTTTTTTAACCATCGGAAGTGCAAATCTTGCCTTGAGACCACGGCCCTTTTCATCTACGCTGAGTGCACATGTCTTGAACATAAATCCAAGTTTCATGACAAGGTCCATAATCTTTCTATTGCGAAGCAAAAAGAAAAAGGCTTTTTTAAACCAGGCAATACCATACTTCTCTGCTATATCAGCACGAACTTCTTCGATGACCATATCTGTAGGTAGAGAGTTAGGACATACATCTACACAGTTGGTACATAAAAAACAGCTCTCAAAAATATTTTTTGTATTTTTATCCAGTTCCAGATCTCCACGTTTATATGCACCCAGAAGATCGATGAACCCTCGAGGAGAAGTGGTCTCATCGGGATTTACCTGGTGGATAGTACATACCGGGATACATTTACCGCATTTGATACAGGCTTCACTGGTATCGGTAAAGTTAAAGATCTCATCTAGTTGTTTACTCAAAGGTTTTTCCTTAATTATTTTAAATCAAAGGTTTTACTATTATTTGTTCTCTTTTCCTTTGTTTTTGTAACCAAGAAAAAGAACGAACTCAAAAAATAAGCATCAAGCACTGCTACTTTTCTAATGTTCTAATATACTCTAATCTTTGCATAAATGCAAATATGTTGATAGTACAATGACTTGACTAATCATTTCTATGGCTATCAAGCCATACCATGATACCTTTTTGTGCATGAAGTCTGTTCTCGGCTTCTGTAAAGATCACTTCAGAATGTTTTTCAAAGACCTCTTCGCTTACTTCATATCCTCTATAAGCAGGCAGACAGTGTAGGAAGATCGCATCTTCTTTTGCTAGATTCATCATCGCTTCATCAACGATATAGCCATCAAAGGCTTTTAGTTTTGTCTCTTTTTCGTCTTCTTGCCCCATAGAAATCCATGTATCCGTCGTGACGACATCAACACCTTTAACCGCTTCTTTAGGATCGTTACCAAAGATCAGTTTACCACCGTTTTGTGCAGCAAGTTTCTCAGCCTGTGCTACGATAGCCGGATCACACTCATACCCTTTTGGCGTTGCTACACGCAGTTCAAAGCCCATGATCGCTGCAAGCATCAGCCACGAATGGGTCATGTTATTACCATCTCCTACATAGGCAACGATCGGGTTTTCTTTACCAAATTCAAGCATCGTAAGAAAGTCTGTCATGAGTTGTACCGGGTGGTAGTCATCTGTGAGACCGTTGATCACCGGTACTTTGGAGTACTTGGCAAACTCTTCAAGCTTGCTATGCTCAAACGTACGTATCATCACCATATCAACCATACGGGAGATAACTCGTGCCGTATCTTTCATCGGTTCTCCACGGCCCAGCTGAATATCATTAGACGAGAGGAAAAGCCCGATACCGCCAAGCTGGTAAATTCCCGTCTCAAAGCTTACTCTTGTACGTGTTGAGCTCTTCTCAAAGATCATTCCCAGTGTCTGGTGTTCCATGTAGGGTACAAACTTACGTTGCTTTGTCTGGGCTTTGATCTTTTGTGCCAGTGCGATCATCTCCAGCAGTTCCTCTTTAGTAAAGTCTGCCAGTGTCAAAAAGTGTCTCATCGGACTATCCTTGTTAGATACATTAAATATAGCTAAAATTTTAAAAGGAAATATTCTACCATAAATGGGTTGAAAATTGAAGATGTGCGTAATCATTGGGGTAAAGCTCCCCCAAAGTTACTATTTTTGAAGGAGCAGAGCTGCCTCTTTTGCATGGTATGTGATGATGATATCTGCACCTGCACGTTTAAATCCAAGCAGCGTTTCCATCATCACTTTGTCATAATCAATTACACCTGCTTTAGCAGCCATTTTTAGCATTGAGTATTCACCGGAGACGTTATAGACTGCCAGTGGAAGTGAGGTATTGTTTTTGATATCTCTGACAATATCAAGATAGGCAAGGGCCGGTTTGACCATCAGTATATCTGCCCCTTCTTTTTCATCCTCTATACTTTCCAGGATCGCTTCATTTCGGTTTGCAGGGTTCATCTGGTAGCTTCTTCTATCACCAAAACTTGGACTGCTTTCTGCCACATCTCTAAATGGCCCATAGTATGCTGAAGCAAATTTCGTTGAATAGCTCATCACCGGAAGGTTTTCAAATCCTGCACTATCCAGTCCTTCGCGGATCGCTGTGATCATCCCATCCATCATACCGCTTGGAGCGATCATATCTGCACCTGCTTTGGCATGAACAACTGCTTGTTTTGCAAGATTTCCAAGAGTAATATCATTGTCTACGGTTTCAAGTACCGGGTCCAGTACTCCACAATGACCATGGTCAGTGTATTCACAGAAACAGAGGTCCGTGACGACAAACATATCCGGGTGTGCAGCTTTCACCGCTCTCACTGTTTGGGCGATGATACCATGCTCACAGAGTGCATCGCTTCCAACCGAGTCTTTCACATCCGGTATCCCAAAGAGGATGATCGCGTAGATACCGAGTTTTTTGAGATCTTCACACTCTTTAACGATCTCATCAATACTCATTTGGTATACACCCGGCATAGAAGCTACTTCATCTTTGATACCTGTACCGCTTCTAGCAAAAAGCGGATAGATGAAATCATTGACACTCAGATGTGTCTCTTGAAGGAGGTCTCTTAGGACGGGGTTGAGTCTTTTTCTACGAAAACGTGCAAACATAATAACTTTACCTTTTGGGTGAACTTTTTATACTCTATAAGTAGCCGCTATTTTACAACAATTATCGGCTATTAATTATTAATTATCCATTATTCCTGTATAATCTCCCCAATGAAAGCAGTAGAACAATCACAAACCGCCATTTTACCAACCAAATACGGTACATTCAACATTCAAGCCTTCAAAGATGATCTGGGAAAAGAGCATTTGGCAATTTTCACCGATAATCTTCCAGAGGCTCCGATCGTACGTGTACATTCTGAGTGTCTGACCGGGGATGCTTTGGGTTCGCTCAAATGTGATTGCGGAGAACAACTTCATGCTGCTATGGAGCTGATCGCAAAAGAGGGTGGAATGATCATTTATCACCGTCAAGAAGGTCGTAACATCGGACTACTCAATAAAGTGAATGCATATGCGTTACAAGATAAAGGATTTGATACGGTTGCTGCAAACCATCAGCTGGGATTTCAAGCCGATGAAAGGACCTATGAGATCGTTGAGTTTATCCTGGAACATTTTGGGATCAAAAAGCTAAGGCTGCTTACTAACAATCCAAAGAAAATTGAAAGCCTCAAAAATATAGAGATCATAGAGCGTATTCCTCTCCAGATCGCTTCAAATCCTCACAATGAAGGGTATCTGCAGACTAAAAAAGAGCAGATGGGGCATTTACTATAGTCCACTTTGTATCAGAATAAATAAGAAACTAAAATTATTTATGCACTCTTCTCTTATCATATAATTCTCAGCTTGTTTGCTCAGTTAAAAAAATTTGCGCGTGTATCGCATATTTGTTATTTCTACTATATAATATCTTCGCTAACTGTTATTTAATTAATGAATAGGTAGAATAAATTACTTTTATTAGAGAAAAAGCCAAACCTATCGTGAGGTAGAGACGGAAAGCTGCGGGTCTTAAAAGAGAAAAGATAGCCGGGTTGCCAGAGATTGTCTGGGGTATTATAATGAAAAGATGGCAGTTTATGTCGTTGAAAAAATTTCGTTTAGTTGATTTACAACTTTTTGTTTTCCTGTTAATTCTATTTGTTTATGTCACTACCTTTACTATATTCACTGAAAGGGGAAGTGATGATATTCGAGAGAATAAGTATACTAAAGAGGTATTACTAGATGATAAGACTCTTTATACTTTTGAAAAAAATGTAGACCTGATAATGGATCTGCGTTTTCAAAACATTTCTATGCTGTTTCCCTCTCTTATACTGAATCATGCTTCGGTCACTTTAGTATCACTGCAAGTGTCAACGATCAAGCCCTATGCTTATATGATGAATATTGATGGGGTGGGTCAAGAATGACAAAGCTCTATTCATTGAAACGTTTCTGGCAGCAGATATTGGGGCAAAAAAAAGAGTTTTGGGCGACAACATTTTATGGCATGGCTGCAACATTACTGCTTCTGCCTATCCCTATGCTTATTCCACTATTGATTGATGAAGTGTTACTTGGACACCCTGGAAAATTGACAGCATTTTTGTCTACGACATTTGGTAATAGTGAAACTTGGTTTTTAGTCTTGGTTACGGTAATTCTTGTGGCTATACTGCGAATGGGAGCATTTGTTTTTAGCAATCAACAAAGTTTTTATGCTATTAAAATTACGCAAAGGATCAGTTATCTGCTAAGACATCGTATCTTGCATCATCTTGAGCGTGTGTGTTTGTCCGAGTATGAGACTTTAAAATCGGGGGGAGTTGTTTCCAAGACCATACAGGATGTAACAGGTGTCAGTAGTTTTGCCAGTGCATTTGTCAGTAGTTTTTTCAGTTCAACCTTGATGCTTATTGGTATTGCAGCAGTCATGTTATGGATGAACTGGGTTCTGGCTTTATTGATCTTATTCCTGAATCCTTTTTTTCTTGCCTTTTCAAAAGTCCTAGGGAAAAAGACAGGAGAGTTGTTAAGACGTCAATATAAAGCCTATGAGGTTTACAATGAACTACTGAATGAAACACTTGAACTCTTTATTCAAGTACGGGCAAGTAACCAAGAGAAAAACTTTTTTGCTCTTATTCTTGACCAGTCCAAAGAGATAGAAAATGCATCCATTGATTATGGCCATAAAGCTGCCGTGGCACAACGGTCTTCCGGACTTTTGACTAATACGGTCATTGATATATTCCGTGCTTTGGGGGTGGTAGTAGTAGCTTATTCTGATTTAAGTGTAGGAATGATGATCGCCTTTTTGTTTTATCTCTCTGCTTTGAATTCTCCTGTACAACAGTTAATGGGACTAATGATCAGCTATCAAAATACCAAACCTGCGATAGAGCGCATTAATGCGCTTTTAAAATTGAAACAGGAGCCACACTACCCTCATGAGAAGAATCCTTTTGAGAATGTATTAACGACTTCAGTTACACTCAAAGATGTTTCATTTGCTTATCAATATTCAAACGAAGTCCTCTCTCATATCAATATCGAAGCAAAAAGCGGACAAAAGATTGCTTTGATCGGACCAAGCGGCAGTGGGAAAAGCACGATTGCCCAGATTTTGGTAGGACTTTATCGGCATAAAGGCGGAGAAATATGTTATAACGGTGTACCTATCGAGCAGATTGGACTTCCTGTCATACGAGAGAATGTTGCATTGATGTTGCAAGAGTCCCTCTTTTTTAACGAGACGATACGTATGAACCTCACACTTTCCAAAGAGATCAGTGACGAGAAGATCCATGAAGCCTTAAGGGCAGCGAAACTAGAAACATTTGTACTTAGCCTGGAAAATGGTTTGGAGTCACGTATAGGGAAAAACGGTATCCGACTTTCGGGAGGACAGAAACAGAGGCTAGCTATTGCACGTCTAATACTTTCAAATCCAAAAGTAGTGATCTTTGATGAAGCTACATCGGCATTGGATAACGAGACTGAACATCAATTATATGAAACACTCGAACAGTTCTTAAAAGAACGTACTACGATTATCATTGCACACAGGACAACAACGATCAAACAAGCAGACTATATTTATCTGATTGAAGAAGGGCGTGTTAAGGCAGAAGGAAGTTATGAAGAACTTTTTTCAAGAGGGGTAATCAAAGAGGATATGGATCTTGGGTAAGGTCAAAAAATTCTTTGCTTTAAGTGGTGAAGAAAAAAAACTTTTTGTAGAAGCTTATGTGACATTGGGGCTGATGCGTGCAGCCCTTTTAGTGTTTTCTTTTAAACATTTGACCCATTCTTTAGAACATCAAAAAAATATATCTGACATAAAACCTCTGAGTGATCAAAACCGGCAAAGTGCAATGGCTGTAGGGAAAGCGATCATAAGAGCAGCTGCTTATACCCCTTGGGAGAGTGCCTGTTTGGTACAGTCATTGACAGCACAACGTATGTTACAAAAGCGTGGTATTCCAGGTGTCTTTTATCTTGGGGTGCTCAAAGACAATGGGAGTGAAGAAAAGATAAATGCACATGCATGGTCACAATGTGGAGATATGATCATTACAGGTGGCAAAGGACATGAAGCTTTTACAGTACTTTCTGTTTTTAGGTGGGGAAAAGAATGATAGTGTACGGTACGCAGATAAAGAGTGATATCGACTTACCTTTAGAGCTTTCCCATGAAACAGAGATCAGATATGAAGTAGAACTCTCTTCAAAAGTTCCGGCTGAATTACAAGAAAGCATTACTTGCGGATTCCCTCTATATGCAGTACATGGGCGTCATGTTTTCCTTTATAGTGATAGGGAGTTTGAGGGAAATCAAGCAGGTCAGCCCTGGTGTTATGAAGTCAAAGACGTGCTACGTTTTTATTGGGTCGGAGGGGAAAGAACTATATATTATGAGCTGGATGAGAAAGGTGATACAAAGCTATTGAGCTTTTGGTTTATTCATCTGTTTTTACCACTTTTTATGACATTGGAAGATATGTATGACTTTTTCCATGCAGGAGCTGTAGAAGTAGAGGGAAAACCAATCTTTTTTATCGCACCGTCCATGGGTGGAAAATCAACCATGACGGATTACTTTATCAAACAAGGACATATACTGATCTCAGATGATAAAGTACCGACTTTTATCGATGACGGTAAGTTTATGGCTGTAGGCTCGCATCCCTATCATCGACCTTACCGAAAATTTGAAGAGTTGGGTTATCGGGTGGAAAACTTTACAACGCATTTTAAACCAATCTATACTTTTTATGAACTTGAAGGGGTAGAGGGTGATGCAGAGATCATCATAGAAGAAGTGAAGGGGTTTGCAAAGTTTGATGCTCTTCTTCCTAACTATCTTTATATGTTCTCATATCTTAAACCCAAACGATTGAAATACCTTTCAGCAATGTTAAACAGTATAAAAGTTTTTCATGTAAAGGTTCCCTGGAATATGAAACGGTTGAGTGAGGTACATGATGCAATAGTGGCTCATGCTAAATTATAAATTTTATAAGAAATATTTAATAAATAGTTTAGTATAGTACAATATAAATGAAATTGCCAAACTATTCGTGAGAATAGGACGGAAAGCCACGGGTCTTACAAAGGGGAAGATAGCCGGGTTGCTATATTGAAGGATATAGTAAAAATGAAACAAATTAAAGAATTTGAGAAAAAGAGTTATAGACAACCCCAATTGAAAATAATTGGTACTATTCATAACAATACTAAAAATCAGAACACAATTACTACAGTCACTGATAATGGATCAACGCAAAATCCACGCTACAGCTTAACTCCTGCTGCTAGCTAACTAACGTCAGTCAAAATATTACCATTTTACAGCATTTCTATTTGTGAGAGCCATTCATTCAGTAAGCGTGGACGGAAATTTACTATTCTGTGACTTGGTGTAGCAGTTGTTTTTTCGACAGTCGGTAACTTTTTTAAGTCAATATAACGGCTCAGTTGCGTATGGGGTTCCCAGCCATTTAAATGTTGAGTGGGAGTGATCTGGATCAGCTTTTCTACTACATTAGGTAAAGGTGTTTTAGGCCTTTTTATCACTTCATCAGGTAAAAAATCTGACATACTGTTTCTCAGGATATATTTCTTATAGAACCAAGGGAACGAGGGTAGGGAAAACAGATACTTTATTAAACGTATGTCACGATAGGGATCTCTCTCTTCAGATAAAGTAAAATCAGGGTTCAATAATACATCGTCACTGTTCCAGTTAAATCGTGTTAACTGCATCTGTGCTCTGTGTGAAGAGCTTGGAGTCCACTGCTGAAAATTTTGCCACATATGATGAACATTGAATGTTTGTTCAAACTCACTACTCAACCAACTAGGATAAGGTACCAGCAGATTTGGTTTATATGTTTGTTCTTTCTTTTTTTGATAAGGATTGAATACACTTTTTATACCGCTGCCTTTGGGAAGCATATGAAAAAACTTTGTGACCTTATATATTTGGAGTATGAAGTGAAATAAATTAACGGGTCTTTTTGATGTTGAGTTAAATGGGGTATATTCTAAAAGACAATCTCCCGCATCTCCGGTCAAATAAGCTCGGCTATATGATGCAAGGATACGCTGAATATCGTTTCTTTGGATAGGTGTCAGTATTTCAAGAGGCCGGGTAGTTGTAATGCCTTTATCAAATAATTGATAATCATCAGCCAGGTGAAAATGAATTGGAATATCCAAATGTTTTGAAACTAAATCGGCGTAATATTTTTCATCATCGTTCACCATGGTCTCATAAATGGATGTTACAGCTTGTATTTTCACATTCGAATTAGAATTTTTTGCGATAGCTGCTATCGCTGTAGAGTCCATACCTCCACTCATAAGAATACTAATCTTTGACGTTCTTATCCTATCGTTCACCGATTCTTTGAATATTTCTAAAAAATGCTCTATATAATCATTATCATTCTTATATCTCAGTAAGGGTAGATTATCAGGAATACCCCAATAAGCTTTGATATGAATATGTTTATTTTTGTATGTCAATTTATGAGTTGGGGCTAAAGTAGATATGTCTTTATACACGGAGATAGTTTTATCAATTAATGTATAATCACCGGTCAATAAAAATCCGGCAATAGCTTTATCATTTAACTCTTTTGAAATATCCGGATGCTGACGAATAGTATTCAGGCTATTGGATATAATAATTTTATTATTTATATAGGCATAATGTAATTGACGTGTACCTAAATGATCTCTGGCGCAGAAAAGCTTTTGCTGTGTCTTGTCCCAGATCACAAAGGCGAAATCACCTAATAAGTGATCAAGACACTCTTCTCCCCATTTTTTGTAGGCATGTAAGATAAGTTCACTGTCAGGTGTGCTAGACAAGTCTAACGAATGTTTCATCCCCATTTTATTGACAAGGTTTTCTCTGTCATCAATTCTGGCACTGCAAGTGATCCACACTTTATTATCGATGGTGGCAGGTTGGTTTTCATACTCTGCTTCAAAAGTAGTCTTAAATAGAGCATGTCCCATACCAATATTGTCATCAATCCAAACGTTTTGTTGATCTGGACCACGAAATTTTAATGTTTGGGTGAGAGAATGAATCAGTTGTTTGTCGACGGGTTCTCCATTGGTGTGATAAATAGTGATAAAGCCGCTCATTTAAATCCAATCATACACGTTTATAGAGTATTGATTATATCTAAAAGAAAAAAACAAATACATGTTATAATTTTATCAAAAAGAAAAATGATGAATCTCAACCAACAAATAGTATTCGCAGATACCGTATTTGCCCAGGAAGTAGACGGAGAGATGGTACTGCTTGATATGAATTCTGAGAACTATTTCGGGCTTGATAGTGTAGGAATGGATTTTTGGAAAGCTATTGAAGAAAAAAAGAACCTAAAAGATGTACTTGAAACACTTATGGCGCAATATGACGTAGAAGAGGAAGTGCTTAAAAGCGATCTTTTCACTTTTGTAGAAAAACTACAGAAGAGTGGTCTAGTAGAGGTGAAAGTAGTTTGAAGTTAGCCGATTATTTAAAAAATGAGTCGATCAAACTGGATGAGGCGACTATACAGAAGTTGGAGTCCTTCAGTGAGCTATTGCATGAGTGGAACCAGATCCATAACCTCACGGGTGCAAAAACGATTGCCAAGATCTATGAAAACATCATAGATTCTCTCTACCCTTTGACTTTTATTAAAATACCAAAATCACTGCTTGATGTTGGAACCGGAGCCGGATTCCCGGGTCTTATACTGGGTATTGCTTTGCCTCAAACAGAGATAGTGTTAGCAGAACCATTAAAGAAAAGAGTCTCATTTTTAAAGTATGCTTGTATTGATTTAGGACTTGATAATGTCAAGGTGGAAGGCAAAAGAGTAGAGCAGGTCAAACATGAGCCTTTTGAGATGATCAGCTCACGTGCCGTGACCGATACAAAATTTTTGTTAGAGTTAACGAAGCATATCAGCGATGCTCATACCTCTTATCTCTTTTACAAAGGGAGCCGTGTTTTTGATGAGGTAGAGGCTGTACAACATCAGTTAAGTTATGATATAGTACAAAAAAATCAAAGAAATTATTTATATATCAAGGCTGATCAGTGATCTTAAAAATCATTATTTTTGCATTGCTTGCACTGCTAATCTATAAGTTTTTGGGTGGTAAACTTCCTTCAATCGGGAGGAAAGACCCTGAACAGAAAAAGATAGATGAAGATACACTTGTCGAGTGTGAGACGTGTAATACATTTGTTACACTCAAAGAGAGTATCATCATCAATGGAAAATATTACTGTTCACAAGAGTGTGCCAACAAAAAGTAGCACTGTTGCTATATGCTTCCCACTGCAGGGAATACAGCGTTAGCATGGTCAATCAAATAAAAGGAGGAAGAATCATATGATAGTTATAGGACATCCGTGGATAGAGAGCCCAAAGTTTTGCAAAGTCTTTTCAGAAGATGATATCAAAAAGAGTGATCCGAAAAGTGTAGTGGTGTTGGAGCCTTTGGTTGATGCACACAATCTTGCAAAGTATTGTCAGAAAAATGATATCGCGTATGCAGTCCCTGTCAATAAACTAAGAGAAGCGATCTTTGCAAATGCACTTGGAGCAAGTTATATCATCTGTGAAGAGGATGATGCTATGATGATCCAGCCTATTGCTCAGGAATATCTATTTGATACACGCGTATTGGTGCTTATCCATGAAGAAAAATCTATCACAAAAATTGCCAGATCATTTATTGATGGTGTGATCTTCGCAGAGGCGATCAGCTAAGTGCGCAGAGCATTGCCGTCATTTAAAGTTACTTATACACTTATACTTCTAAATCTTCTTGTTTATGTCATTACTGCACTTTTTAGTGCAGACCTGATGGAGATGGATACCAGGGTGCTTGTCACATTCGGCGCACTCTATGGACCGCTTATTTTTCTTTATGATGAGTGGTGGCGTCTGTTTACAGCAATGTTTTTGCATGGCGGTATGACACATATTTTGATGAACATGTTTTCACTTTATATCGTTGGGCGTCCGGCTGAGATATATTTTGACAAGCGCGCTTATTTAGCGATCTATTTTTTTTCCGGATTGATTGGTGCAGTTACATCACTTGCTATACATCCACAAAGTGTAGGCATAGGTGCTTCAGGTGCGATATTTGGTGTGTTTGGTGCATTGGCTGGATTTTTTCTGATCCATCGTGAGAGGATAGGTGCACAAACCAAGGTTTTTATGAAGAACTTCGGTGTGATCATTGCACTCAATATATTTCTCGGTCTATCTATCCCTGCCATTGATATGAGTGCCCATATCGGTGGTCTTATGGTAGGATTTATTGGTGGAATGATGCTTTCATATAACCCTCGATGGTTGTGGTTCTATAGTATAGTCATGGTGATTACATTACTTAGCAGTCTATTTTATCTTCAGGGATCAAATGCTTCGGTACTTTAGTCTTATTCTGATAACTCTTTATTTAGTCGGCTGTAGTGTCAGGTCGTCTTCGCCTAAACCGTCAAATATCAAGCATTTGAGTCAAAAGTTACAAGGTCTGGGTGAAAATATCTCTGTACAGGAAGCTGATTATCTGGCATGGGATATCTATCATAAAAGTTATGAACTGACTGAGGCATTTGAATTGGTTTCACCGCCTCAGTTTCACAACTTTCTTGTCAATGTAGGCATAAGGGAAAAGGGGCTTTGCTATCATTTTTCAGATGCACTCTATTTATATCTGAAATCCCAACGGTATGAAAGTTTTGATTTTCATCTTGTCGGGGCTAATATAGGAGAGTATTGGAGTGAGCATAATGCACTGGTTGTGGTTGCAAAAAACTGTATCAGTGAGAAATGTATACAAAACAATGGAATTGTGATTGATGCATGGAGGAATTCCGGAGAAGTGTATTACTCCAGGTTTAATGAGGATATGCATTATCATTGGAAACACAGAAGTGAGAGATGTAAGAACAGTCTATGATATATTGAACTGTCCGATATTGAATGTAACACTAAAAAAGTAAGGAGAATCAAATATGAATGATGATGAACGTGCGATGATGATGCTTGAAAAGTCCATATACGAAGCCAAAGAGATGCTTGAAGAAAAACATATCTTCAGGCCATTTGCAATGATACTTGACCAGAACGGTTCGATACGAAGAATGGACAACGATATAGAGGATATGCAAGTATCTTATATGCAGCTGCATGATGAGATAACGGCACATGTTCAGATGAGACAAACAGCTGACATTATCGTACTGCTTACCAATGCTTCAATGCCGGAACAGCTGGTTGAAGATGGGATAGAGAGCAGTATCAGGATACATCTGGAAGAGCGTTCGCAACTACACAAAGCAATCCCTAGCCGTTATATCTATGTACCCTATCAACTACAGCGACTTTCAGGAGAAGAGAAGATCGAAGCAAAACTTTTCCATCCGCAAGCAGTAAGTTTTCCAGCAGAGTTTTTTAGGAAAGAGGGCTAATCACCGGATACGATTCATTCGGTACGATTATAAGGATCAAAATGGAAGGTAGATCTTGTCGATCAATTCTTCATATTCACTTTTGGCATCTGAGTCTATCGTGATACCTCCTCCACTTTTATAAAAGAGCTGACCACCTTCTTTGTCGATGAAACGTATCATAACGCTTGAGCGGAAGCTCTCACCGTCAAATACCCCGAATATGCCCGTATAAAATCCACGTTCATAATCCTCCACACAGTCAATGATATTTACTGTACTTCTTTTGGGTGTACCTGAGATAGAACCAGCAGGCAGTATCTGCTCCAGCAATGTTCCCAGGTGTTCCCTCCAATGATTGGAAAGTTTGGCAGTGATCTTGGAGCTCACTTGCAGCAATTCTTTTTCTCCAGCCTTGATCTTATCGGTATAACGGAATTTTTCAACTTGTACATTTTCTCCTATGATACCTAGATCATTACGCATAAGATCAACGATCATCACATGTTCGGCCATCTCTTTTTGATCTGAGAGGATTGTCTCTTCTGCATTTGGAAGGTTAGCATCGATCGTACCTTTCATCGGATAGGTTGCGATAGTATTTCCCTCTATCTCTACAAAACGTTCTGGAGAAAAACAGATAAATTGATCTTTGAAATAGAGCTTGAACTTTGCTTTAGCATAGGTAAATACCTCTTTGAGACTAAGGTTGGTTTCTATAGGTGTTTTGAATGTGAGATTAAGCAGGTAGGTATTGCCTGAGCGTATCTCTTCGAGTATCTTGTCAAGAGTTAGTTTGTACGTTGCAAAGTCTATAGGTTTTTTGAAAAAGGTGAAGTCTTTTGTACGTTCTTGTACGGGATAGTTTCGCCAATCTTCAAGTTTGTAGTAAATGTTTTCGTCCAGTGTTTTAAGCGGTTGTGCAAAGATTTTTGTTTTGTCGTAGGAAATAATGCACAGAAAGGGTGTTTTATTTTTGGCTAGTTCATTGATATGTTGAAAACCGTTTTTTGTGTCTAGCCACATTTTTGAGTTGCCCTCTATTATATCTCTACTTTTTTTAGAAAAAAGTAGGCAAAAAAGCGTCACGGCTCTCGAAACGCAACGTACGATTTTGCACTTGAGTGCAAATCGCACTGCTTATAAGGGCGCTCACCGTGACATTATTTTATTTAAATAATTTTATGCATCCAGCAAAAGCAGTTTTAGTACAGCCATACGTACATAGACACCGTTTTTTACCTGCTCTAACACTTTACAGCGTGGGTCTTTTAGCATCTCATCGCTGATATCGATGTTCCTCATGACCGGTCCCGGGTGAAGGAGGAGGATGTTTCTATCTCCCATACGCTCTTTGGTGATACAGTAGTGCTTTGCATACTCATCATAGTTCTCAAAGATGGGTGTCGCATGACGTTCCAGCTGTGCACGCAGGCTCATGATCACATCTGCTTTGTCCATTACGTCATCCAGTTTCTCATACTGAGGAAGGTCACTTTCAGGCATGAACGGTTTTGGCGCAACCAATACAACATTCATTCCCATACGTGTCAAAAGGCGTATACCCGAACTTGCTACACGTGAACTGATGATATCCCCTACGATTGCAACTGTTTTGCCTTCGATCTCACCATCAAAATGCTCCATCATAGTAAAAAGATCAAGAAGTGCCTGTGTCGGGTGTGCATAGTTCCCTGCCCCTGCGTTGATCACAGGGCTCATCTCCATATCTGCAAGCTCTCTTGGTCTCTCATTTTCAGAGTGGCGGATGATCACCCCGTCCGGCTCCATAGCACAGAGATTGGCAAAGGTGTCTTCCAGTGTCTCACCTTTTTTGGTCGATGAACGTGATGGATCAAGGTGTACCACCGCTGCACCCAGTCTTTTGGCAGCAACTTCAAATGAACTTCTTGTTCTTGTTGAGTTTTCAAAAAAAAGTGTGATGAGAAGTTTGTCTCTAAGGAGCTGGATAGGTTTTTGATATTTGAAGTTTTTTGCATCCCGTAGAAGGTTTTGTATTTGTTGGTCTGTGAGGTCATAGGTATCTACGAGGTGTTGCATAAACGTCCTTTGTTTTAATTTGGTATTATAGCAAAGGGGTGGTAAAAATGCGTTTTTATTTATTGTTTTAGATCATTTGATTTACAAACTGTACAATATTTTTTTCTGTACTCCACCACTTAGGAAACACCGCATCATAGTAAGGCTGTGTCACTTTGGCAAAACTCTCTTTGTCTTCGTATAGATTCACACACCAGTCAAAGTCGATATCTCTTGACTTCAGTGCTTCAAGTGAGAGCAGCGTATCATTGATACATCCCAGACGGCTTGGCGTCACAAGCAGTACAGGTGCATTTAGTTCTTTGGCAAGGTCTATCATCTTATAAGTTTGAGTGATAGGCACCATCAGCCCGCCTGCTCCTTCAACAAGTAAAATATCGCAACGTTTTGAGAGTTCATGATATTTTTTAAAGATCTTTTCCAGTTTGATCTCCTGTTTGGTATCGGCACAAAATGGTGCAGCCGGCAAAGAAAAGGTATAAGCACAGATATCTGTAGGAGCAAGGTCTGTAAAATCCGGATTCACTTCTTGGCAGGCTTCTAGTAGAGCTTTGGCATCCACGGGTTCATCCTCTACACCTGTTTCGATAGGCTTGAATGCCCCCACCTTTAGACCAATTTTTGCATATGCTTCTATGAGTTTGAGTGTGGTGTGGGTTTTTCCTACATTGGTGCCTGTAGCGGTGATGAAGAGTGAGCGCATTTGCATTTCCTAAGTTTTTGTGTATAATAATTAAGCTATAAACGTCATTCCATACTTGACGAAATACCGTATAATATCTAAGGACTTTCGTAACTATGAGAGACCCTGAACCAGCTCAGGATGACGGTGATATAGATTAATTGATTAGGAATTTTAACATACTATGCCAAAGATAGAAGAAGAGATAGAGACCAGCTTGGAGCTTGAAGAGCCCAGGATGTTCAAAGTATTACTGCACAACGATGACTATACGAGCATGGATTTTGTCGTAGACGTATTGATGAGTATCTTTCACAAAAATGCTATAGAAGCAGAGAAAATCATGATAGAAATCCACGAGAAGGGTATCGGTATTTGCGGCGTATATAGCTTTGAGATCGCTCAGACCAAGGCCGAGCAGGTTAAACAGAAAGCGAAACAAAATGAGTTTCCGCTATTAGCCACAATAGAAGAGGATAGTTAATCATGATAAGTATGGCATTGAATGATGTATTTAAACATGCAGTTGGCTATGCCAAAGAAAATAGACATGAGTATCTTACGGTAGAACATGTCTTTTTGGCGATTGTTAGAAGTGAAGAGGGTAAAGATATTTTCTCTGCTTTAATGGCAGATCCGAATATCCTTGAAAAAGGGATATTGGAGCACATCAATAAAACGATTCCCAAACTTGACCAGCAGGTAGAGCCGTTTGAGACTGTAGCGCTTTCAAGGACCATTAACGATATGATGACACATATTCACTCATCAGGCCGAAGTGAAGCAAGTGTGGGAGACATGATCGCTGCTATTTTTATGCAGGAACACTCTTATGCAGTCTATCTGATGAAAAAACAGGATATTGTACGCGTAGATGTGCTGGAAGTGATCTCTCACAGGGAACCAGAAAATAAAACCAAACAAGTTCAAACAAAAGAGGATGATACACTTCTTAGCGAATTTACTACAGAACTTGTAGAGTTTGCTAAAAGCGGTAAGATCGATCCTGTCATCGGGCGTGAGCAAGAGATAGACAGAGTGATGCAGACACTCTGTCGCCGTAAGAAGAACAACCCGCTGCTTGTTGGAGAACCTGGCGTCGGTAAAACTGCGATCGCTGAAGGATTGGCACTTAAGATCAGTGAGGGTGAAGTGCCTGATGTGATCAAAGATGCCAAGGTTTATGCGCTGGATATGGGAGCACTGGTTTCGGGTACGAAGTACAGAGGTGATTTTGAAAAACGTCTGAAAGGAATCATCGCTGAACTGACTGAAGAGAAGAATGCGATCCTTTTTGTCGATGAGATACATACAATGGTAGGAGCAGGTGCAACAAGCGGTGGAAGTATGGATGCCAGTAACCTGCTTAAACCTGCACTTGCCAGAGGTGACCTCAAATGTATCGGTGCAACAACCTATGCTGAGTATAGAAACTTCTTCGATAAAGATAAAGCACTTAGCCGTAGATTTGCCAAGATAGATGTAGAAGAGCCGAGTATCGAAGATACCTTTACGATCTTGAAGGGTGTACAACACAAGTATGAAGATTATCACAAGATCAGTTTTTCTGATGCTGCATTGCGTTCAGCGATTGATCTTTCCGTGAAGTATCTGCATGACAGATTTCTTCCGGATAAGGCAATGGATATCATCGATGAGGTTGGGGCACATTTTATGCTTCAAGGGCTTGAAAATGTCAAAGTGAAGCCTAAGGATATCGAAGAGAGTGTAGCAAAAAGCTTGAAACTTCCTTCAACTGTGGTCGGCACAGATGATACCCGAAAACTTCAAACGCTTGAATCTGATCTCAAGGAGAAGATCATCGGTCAAGATGAGGCTATCGAGGCGGTCAGCCGTGCAATCAAACGCTCTTATGCAGGACTTAATGCACCTAACAGACCGATAGGGTCATTCCTTTTTGTAGGACCGACCGGTGTAGGTAAAACTGCACTGGCGACACAACTTGCCGAGACAATGCATGTACACTTTGAACGGCTGGATATGAGTGAGTACATGGAAGCCCATACTATCAGTAGATTGGTCGGTGCACCTCCGGGATATGTAGGATATGAACAGGGAGGACTTTTGACCGAAATGATCAAGAAACATCCTCATACGGTTCTTTTGCTTGATGAGATTGAAAAGGCTCACCCTGATATTATGAATATCCTGCTTCAAGTGATGGATGGTGCAAAGCTGACCGATAACAATGGAGTTGTCAGTGACTTTAAAAACGTGATCCTTATCATGACATCAAATATCGGTACCAAAGAGCCTAACGTGATGGGCTTTACCAAAGATACCACGATGAAAACCGACAAGGCGTTGGCTGCATTTTTCTCTCCTGAGTTTAGAAACCGTTTGAGCGGGACCGTCGAATTTAAGCCGCTTAGTCTAGAGACACTTACGAAGATCGTAGATATTGAAATAGAGAGACTCAATGATCTTTTGAAAACAAAAAAAGTGAAAGTGAAACTTACGAAAAATGCAAAAGAGTACTTGGCAGAAGAAGGATATGATGAGCGCTATGGTGCAAGACACATCTCTCGTGTGATCGATCAAAAGATCAAAGAAGCACTAACGGATGAAATACTCTTTGGCAAGCTTAAAAAAGGCGGTAAAGTTAAAGTAGACTTTAGTGAAGGTCAATTACAGTTTGAGTATGAGGAGCGGTGATTGTCATCGATATTTGACGAAGACTACTTTGTACCGCCTCTTCGGGCGACCCATTTCCCTAATCCAAAGTTTGCCTCCGATGAAGGATTGCTGGCTTATGGAGGGGATCTCTCTTCGCATACACTTCTAACAGCTTACCGTAAAGGAATCTTTCCATGGTATAGTCCCGGTGATCCCATCCTTTGGTGGTCACCAAATCCAAGGCTACTGCTTTATCCTGACAAATTTTATGTAAGAAAGTCTTTCCACAGGGTATTGCGATCAGGAAAGTTCACTGTAAAGTTTGATCATAATTTTGAAAAGGTGATACGCTATTGTGCTCATGTACCAAGAGAAGGTCAGCAAGGTTCATGGATCGTACCGGAAATGATAGAAGCATTTATACGATTGCATGAAGAAGGATTTGCACATAGTGTCGAAGTCTATAAGGACGGGTTACTTGTAGGCGGGCTTTACGGAATTGCAATGGGGAAAGCCTTTTTCGGGGAGTCTATGTTCTCATTGGTAAAGGATGCATCAAAAGTGGCATTCAAGGCCCTTAGCGATGTTTTAGGTGCAAAAGGCTATGATTTTATAGACTGTCAGATGCCGACAGATCATATGATAGGTTTGGGTGCAGAGGTAGTAGAGAGGGATATATTCCTTGATGACCTTGCAGATGCACTTCAAAAGCCTAGTGATCTGGGGAGTTGGCATGATTTCGAATGGACGTACGAAAAATACAATCAAGAATAAGGATAGAGTTAAATGGTAGATAGAGAGTTAGGGTTTTCGTTGTGGCTTGATTTTATCGAGAGAGATTTTTTGGAAAATGAATTTTCATCCATGATAGAAAAAGGGATCATTAACGGGGCGACAAGCAACCCTGCGATCTTTGCTTCAGCGATCACCTCTTCACCTGCATATAAAGAACAACTGGAATCATTGGCGGGAAAGAGTGCTAAAGAAAAATATGAAGCGTTGGCAATGCAGGATATCAAAACTGCAGCTCAGGCACTCAGAACAAACTATGAGGAGGGAAATGATGGATATATCTCTATCGAGGTTGATCCTTTCCTTTCGAATGATACTACTGGAACGGTAGAAGAGGGTAAAAGGCTTTTTGAAACGATCGGTGAGCCAAATGTAATGGTAAAAGTACCTGCTACAGAGGCAGGATATGAAGCAATGAAGTCACTTCTGAGTCATGGGATCTCAGTCAATGCTACACTGATCTTCTCTCCTGAACAGGCAATGAAATGTGTAGAAGCAATGAAAGAGGGGATTGCGGCAAGTGAGACAAAAGTGAATGCCGTGATCTCTGTATTTGTCAGTCGTTTCGACAGAATGCTTGATAGCAAACTGGAAGAAGCAGGTGTAGATGCTGCAAAAGTAGGGAACTATAACGCAGCGAAGATCTATGCGATGATCGAATCACACAAAGTACCTCAGATCAGAACACTCTTTGCAAGTACAGGTGTAAAGGGAGACGCACTTCCGGCAGATTATTATATCAGAGAACTTTTTGCTTCAAGATCGGTCAATACCGCACCACTTGCTACAATCGAACACTACATCAAAGAGAGTGCAACTCCGGCAAAACTACCGCTGGATATGGCACATATCGATGCACACTTTGAATCGGTAGAAAAAGCAGGTATCAATATGGAAGAGGTTTATGGTAAATTGCTTGCAGAAGGTCTTGTAGCATTTGAAGAAGCATTTGAAGAGATGCTGGAAAGTATCAAATAATTTCGGGGAAGATAGGAGCGGCTAGATGGAAGAAAAACTCAAACTCTTTTTAAGAACGATGATCAGTAATGGAGGTTCTGACCTTCATATCAAATCAGGTGCCATTACAAGGGTACGTTTGAACGGTAAGCTGAAACTGATGGGCAAAGATGAACTAAGTGCCGAGGAAGTTGAGGGTATCGCAAGAGCGATTACTACCGCTGAGCAGTATGAAAAGCTTAAGATTGATAAAAACCTGGACTTTACCTATGTACTGGGTGAAGATCATCGTTTCAGGGTGAATTTCTTCTATCAGATGGATGGGCTTTCAGCGGTTTTCCGTATCATTCCGGTGAAAATTCTTTCGCTAGATGAGCTTGGATTACCGGAGGTTGTTAAAACATTTACGCAGGCTCAGCGTGGACTGGTCCTTGTGACAGGGGTTACAGGTTCAGGTAAATCAACGACACTTGCAGCGATGATTGATAAGATCAATCGTGAGACCAATAAGCACATTATTACGGTTGAAGATCCGATCGAGTTTATTCATAAGGATAGAGGATGTTTGATCAATCAACGTGCTATCGGTCAAGATACTCACTCATTTTCCGATGCACTAAGAGCAGCACTTAGGGAAGACCCTGATATTATCCTGGTCGGTGAGATGAGGGACTTGGAGACGATCGATATTGCACTGCATGCAGCCAATACGGGTCACCTGGTTTTCTCAACGCTGCACACACTTGATGCCAAAGAAACAATCGACAGAATTGTCGGTATGTTTGCTAAAGAAGAACAGAACCGTATCCGTGGTTCACTCGCTTCAGTCCTTGAAGGAGTAATCTCCCAAAGGCTCGTACCAACGAAAAAAGGCGGTCGTGTTGCAGGACTAGAGGTGCTTAGAAAGACAGCCAGAATAGAACAGTTGATTATGGAGAACCGTGATTATGAGATACCTGATGCACTTGCTGAAGGTAAAGAGATCTATGGTACACAAACCTTTGACCAACACTTGCTTGACCTGATCAGGGCAGATAAGATCACTGAAGAGATAGCACTGGAGTATGCATCCAACCCGAATGACCTGAAGTTGAAAATGCAAGGGGTTGGTAAAGGTGCTCTTGTAAAAGAGGGAATGAATAATTCTGAAGATGTATTTGGCTTCAAAGAGGATGAGTAACGTTAAGAAATCGTGAACAGTTTCACGATTTTAATGCTATAAGATCAAAAGTGCATATACTTTTACCGCAATTTAAAAAAAAATGGATATAATCCGCTTCTATTTTACATTTCGATGTAGAAAATATTTTTATTAAGTAAGGACTAACTATGTTAGAAGGTATCATTAGAGAGAGTATCGGAAAAAGCAACGCTAAACAGCTTAGAAGAGATGGTTATCTAATCGCTAACATTTATGCAAATGGTGTAGAGAACATCAATGCTGCATTTAAAAGAGGTGATTTCATCAAAGCTGTAAGAGCAAAAGAAGGATTTACACTTCCAATCAAGGTTGGCGATAAAGAGCTTAACGTAGCTATCCACGAGTATCAACTACACCCGGTAACAGGTGACATTCTTCACGTTGATCTTAGAGTAGGTGTACCAGGACAAGTAACTGATTTCCTAGTGCCTGTTATCACACACGGAACACCAAAAGGTCTTAAGAACAAAGGTGTACTTGTTATGTCAAAAAGAAGAATTAGAGTTAGAGGTGCAATCGAAAATATGCCTAAGAACTTTGACTTTGATGTAACTGATCTTGACAGAGATGATTCAATTCTTATCAGAGATGTAGAAGCACCAGCGAACTGCCGTATCATGGAAAGACCAGACGTTGCAATCTGTGGTGTAATCAAAGCTAAGTAATAAGCATATTATGAAAGCATAGTCGTGGCACTTTTTGTTGGTCTAGGAAATCCGGGATCAAAATACGAAAATACACGGCATAACATCGGTTTCAAGGTCATAGACAAACTGGTCGGTGACCTTGGAGCCAGAGATGTCTCCAAAGCCTCATTTCAAGGCGAACTTTTTAAATACTCCAATCACTATTTTTTAAAACCAACGACCTTTATGAATCTATCCGGTAAAAGTGTTTTAGCTGTAAAGCAGTTTTATAAGATCGATATTGAAGATATTATTGTGATCCATGATGATATTGATCTTCCCTTTGGTGCATTGCGTTTCAAGAACGGGGGCGGTCATGGTGGACACAATGGGCTAAAGTCCATTGACAGCTTGATCGGTAAAGAGTATCTGAGAGTGAGAGTAGGGGTAGATAAGCCTGTTCATAAGTCCCAGGTGGCTGATTATGTACTAGCTGATTTTTCCAATGAGGAAGAGAAATATCTGGATAAACTTATTTCCCATACGGCTGAGGCATGTATGAAATTAACCACAGAAACATTGACAGATGTTAAATCAAAATTCAGTTTGAAGTCACTTGAAGGACTTTTGGGATGAATCTGTTTTCGCCACCTCTTTATTTCAGTTATTTGGCAAAGCATTATCTCAAAAATCTTTTAGTCATTCTCATTGGGCTGTCACTGGTCTTTTCAGTGATAGATTATTTCCAGCAAGTTTCAAAACTTGAAAAGCTCGGTGCGTATCAGCTTTATTATATTTTTTATCAATGGGAAGCAGCAGTAACAATGCTCTATCCCCTTGCCATTGTATTTGCTGTGATCATTACAAAAGTAATGTTGGTAAAAAATAGCAATATTGTAGTACTTCATGCATTTGGTTTTAGTAATAGAAAACTATTTACTCCTTTTCTTACGGTTGCATTGATTGTTTATATGATCTTTATGCTCTTACATACAACAGAGTTTTCTTATGCTAAAGAGAGGGCATCCCATCTGCTGAAAAATGAATATAATGATTATCAGGTGAAAGATCTGTTTTTTAAATACAACGACGCATTTGTCTATGTAAAAAATCTTGATCCGTTAAACAAACGGATAGAGGATATTACGATCTTTAAAGTTGAAGGTAATCAAGTACAGTATACTATTAAGGCTCCTTATGCACTTTATAACGGTTCAGGATGGGATGCAAAGGATGCAAGACTCAAAACACATCTTTATGACAATGATGTCTTACAGAGTTACCGACTGGAATATAAAAAAAGTATCGAAACACTTGAAGGGTATAAACCGAAAATCATGGAGTCATTGTATGAAGGAAAGGCATTAAACGTGATTGATGCGTATCATACATGGAGACTTTTTTCAACACAGAAACTTGATTCAAGTAAAATTCGTGCAACATTATATGATAAGGTTGTGACCCCTCTTTTTGCTATTGCCATGCTCTTAATTCTGTTCTTTAAGATGCCTTTCCACGCAAGAATGGTAAATCTCTCAACAACACTGGCACTTTCCTTAGGGGCTACGATAGTTGTATGGGGAGTGCTGTTCGGCTTAGGAAGTATCGGGTATAACGGTGTGATCTTACCCGAGCTTACAACTTTGGTTCCGATCCTCTTGTTAATCATTTATGCGATCTATATTTATCTCTATCAAGAGGCAAAAAGCCACGCATAAACGGTGTCTAGAGGGCATAAGGGTGCTTCTAATCAATTTTTAGATAAAATCACCTCAAAATAGTGTCACAAGTAAGTGACAATTGTTAGGAAAATGGGAATGAGCATGGATATAAAAGAGATTGCTGAGCAGTACGGTACACCGCTTTATGTATATGATTTTGACTATATCGAGGAGAGATATAATAGCCTCAAAGATGCCTTTGCAGGGAAAAAATCACTGATAAACTACGCAGTTAAAGCCAACTCAAATCTTTCAGTAATCGCACACCTTGCAAAGCTTGGTGCAGGTGCCGATTGTGTAAGTATCGGGGAAGTGAAAAGAGCACTCAGTGCAGGTGTCAGCAAATACCAGATCATATTTTCAGGTGTAGGAAAACGTGATGATGAGATCAAGGCAGCACTTGAGTATGATATTCTTCTAATCAATCTTGAGAGTGAGGCTGAGATGAAACGTGTGGAGATGGTGGCAAAAGCACTTGGTAAAGAAGCACGTATTTCCATCCGTGTGAATCCGAATATTGATCCGCAGACCCATCCGTATATTTCGACAGGACTACATGAGAATAAGTTCGGTGTTGAGATCGAAATGGCAAAGCGTATGTATATCTACGCGAAAAAATCCGAGTTCCTCAATCCGGTAGGTATCCACTTCCATATCGGTTCACAGCTTACTAAGTTGGAGCCTATTGCAGAAGCATGCGGTATCGTAGCTGATTTGGTACGTTCACTTAAAGCGATTGATATCGATATCAAGTTCTTTGATGTAGGTGGCGGTATCGGTGTAGTATATGACGATGAAAAGACAATATCACCACAAGCTTATACAGATGCGATTTTTCAGGCTACTAAAGGACTTGATGTGACGATTTTGTGTGAGCCGGGACGTTATATGGTAGCCAATGCCGGTGTTTTCCTTACTAAAGTACTTTATGAAAAAGTGAATGAAGATAAGCGCTTTGTGATTGTAGATGGAGCAATGAATGATTTGATCCGTCCAAGTCTTTATAATGCATACCATAGGATCGAAGCTGTGGCAAAAGAGGGTGAAAAAACACCTGCAGATGTTGTAGGACCAGTATGTGAGAGTGGAGACTTCTTCGGAAAGAATGTACCGCTTCCGGCATTAGAGCATAATGATCTGATCGCTGTGCATTCAGCAGGTGCTTACGGCTTTACAATGTCAAGTAACTACAATACGCGTCCAAAGCCGGCCGAGGTCGCGATACAAGGTGATAAGGTGAAACTTATCCGTAAGCGTGAGACGTATGAAGATCAGGTACGTTTAGAGCTTGAGTGTATGGAGGAGAGTGCTAAGTAAATAGCGCTTGCTAAAGGAGAATGAGCATGACTTTGGATGAGCTTCGTCAAAATATCGACAAGATCGATGATACGCTCTTAGAGCTATACAATCAACGTATGGATCTTGTACATAAAGTCGGTGAATTGAAAAATACCACTGGTGCACCGATCTACCGTCCAGAACGTGAACAGGCGATTCTTAATCGTCTGAAGGCAAAAAACAAGGGCAGATTGACCAATGTGGCGATCGATGCACTTTTTTTAGAGATGTTTGCAGTCTCACGTAACCTTGAACTTCCTGAAGGTGTAGCTTATCTTGGACCGGAAGCAAGTTTCACCCATCAGGCGGCAGAAAGTAAGTTCGGTGCAATGAGTGCGTACCTGCCGATCGGTTCGATCCAGGGTGTATTCCGTGAAGTTACAAAGGGTACAGCAAAGTTCGGTGTAGTACCGATAGAAAATAGCTCCAGCGGGATTGTGAGTGATACGATTAGTTCTTTAGATGAATATGATCTTAAGATCATTGCTGAAGTGGTGATCGATGTGCATCTCTCTTTTGCAACATTGTCTGAGGATATCAAAAAGATCGATAAAATTTACTCAAAAGATATTGCATTTGGACAGTGTAGATTGTTTATGGAAGATCTTGGACTGAATGAGATCGAGCATATTCCAGTGGAATCAACAGCTAAGGCAGCGAAGCTCGCAATGAAGGATGAGAATGCTGCTGCGATCTGTCCATCAGTTGCAGCAAAGATCAATAATCTTCCGATACGTTTTGAGAATATAGAAGATGATACAAGCAACCGTACACGTTTTTTAGTGATATCAAACTTTGAGAATCTACCATCAGGAGATGATAAGACTTCCCTGCTGGTAAAACTTGATAACACACCTGGGTCTTTGGTAAGTTTTCTTAATGATTTTGAGAAATCAAAGATTAACCTTACCAAGATCAAGTCGCATATCGTAGAGGGTAAATCGATCTTCTTTATCGAATTCTTAGGTCACAAAGATGATGAAAAGATAAAGCCGATCTTAGAGAAACATGCTGATGAGATCAAGGTACTTGGTTCATATGTGCGTGAAGCAGATGATGTTTAAAATTTCAAAAAAGAAGTAAAAGATGAATATAAAGTTTAATAAAGTACTTAACAGTATTAAAACCTATGAAGCCGGTAAACCGATTGAGTTGGTTGTACGTGAATATGGGATTGCCCCTAAAGATGTAGTGAAGCTTGCTTCCAACGAAAATCCAATCGGTACCAACCCTGCCATTGCAAAAGTGATCAGATCGCATGCAGATATCGCTCATCTCTACCCTGATGACAGTATGTTTGAACTTAAGGCTGCTCTTGCTAAGAAATACAATGTAGAGGATACAAATATCATTATCGGTGCAGGTAGTGACCAGGTATTGGAATTTATCTCTCGTGCTGTACTTGATGAAAACGCTTCGGTATTAATGAGTGGAGTGACTTTTGCAATGTATGAGATCTATGCAAAGCAGATGGGTGCAAAAGTTTATAAGACTATGAGCCATGAGCACAAGTTTGAAGAGTTTATGGAGGCATATAACATGTATAGACCAAAAGTCGTTTATATCTGTACTCCAAACAACCCTACTGGAGATGCGACAAGCAAAGAGGATGTGATTGCATTGATCGAAGCGATGGGTAGTGATACAGTGATCGTTGTAGACGGTGCGTACATGGAGTATGCTGCTGCAAAAGATGAAAAGTACCGTATCACACCAAATGATCTTTTGGGATATGATAATGTAATCTATCTCGGTACATTTTCTAAAGCACATGGCCTAGGCGGTATGCGTGTGGGATATGGTATCGCACAAGCTCCACTTATTAAAGAGCTCTATAAGATGAGGCCACCGTTTAATATCACGACACTCTCTTTGCGTGTAGCAATAGAAGCTACCAAAGATGATAGTTTTGTTCAACAGAGTGTTGCGTTGCACCAAGAGCAGATCAAGCGTTATGAAGCCTTTGCTGATGAAAACAGTATCGGATATATCGACAGCTATACAAACTTTATCACCTATCTGTTTGATGAGAATTTAAATTCTAGTCATATTGCAGATGCTTTGCTTAAAAGAGGTGTGATCATCCGTGATCTTGCTTCTTATGGAATGAATGCTATTCGTATCACTATTGGAACAGAAGAACAAAATAGCACTTTCTTTAGGCATTTTTCAGAGATCATTGCATAGTATGAAGAGAGTAGAAGTAGTCAATCCAGCAAGTGTAAAGGTCTCACCCTTTATACTGAATGAGTTTATGTCACCTAAAGACACTTCTATCAAACCAGAAAAAGTGACAAAAAAAGCAGTGAGAGATATTGCGAATGAGCTAGGGATCTCTTATGATGAGAGCCATATCGAGTTTGCAAAAAAACTCATCAATGCGTATGTAAAGAGTTAAAATGAATATCAAAGAGCATTCGATTGAAGAACTTCAGAAACTAGCTGAAGAGATCAGAGAGAAGATACTGTTGACTGTAAGCCATAATGGAGGACATTTAAGTTCTACTATGGGTGCGACAGATCTGATCATTGCAATGCACAGGGTTTTTGATGTGACAAAAGATCCGTTCATTTTTGATGTTAGTCATCAGGCTTATGCGCACAAGCTTTTGACCGATCGATGGGATTCATTTGATACTTTACGTACATTTGGCGGCATTAGCGGTTATACCAAGCCAAAAGAATCTCAGTATGACTACTATGTCGCAGGGCATAGTTCGACTTCAATCTCGTTGGCTGTCGGTGCAGCAAAGGCGATCGCACTCAAAGGTGAAGATCGTATTCCTGTTGCTTTTATCGGGGATGGCAGTATGAGTGCGGGTATGGTCTATGAAGCACTTAATGAACTCGGGGATAGAAAATATCCGGTGGTGATCATCCTTAACGATAATGAGATGAGTATTGCCAAACCTATCGGTGCGATCAGCAAACTCCTTTCTCAAACAATGGCAGGTTCGTTTTATCAAAAATTTAAGCAAAAAGTTGAAAAAGCGCTTGATCATTTGCCTGAAGGTGCTACTTATATGGCTAAGCGTTTTGAAGAGTCTTTCAAGCTTATCACTCCTGGCATTATGTTTGAAGAGATGGGGATCGAGTATATTGGACCGGTAGACGGACATAATATTGAGGCACTCATCGAGACATTTGAGGTAGCAAAAAAGCTGAAAAAACCGGTAATCGTTCATGCTCAGACAACTAAAGGTAAAGGCTATGAGATTGCAGAAGGTACCAAAGAGCACTGGCACGGTGTAGGGGCCTTTGATTTGGAAACAGGAAAAGCTTCTAAAAAAAGCAGTGCAAAATCTGCTACACAGATCTATAGCGAAACATTGGTCGAAATGGCTGATAATGATGAGAAGATCGTAGGGGTAACTGCTGCAATGCCAAGCGGTACAGGATTAAGTGCAGCGATGGAGAAATACCCTAAGCGTTTTTGGGATGTTGCAATCGCGGAACAACATGCGGTAACTTCTATGGGTCCTTTGGCAAAAGAAGGATTTAAACCTTTTTGTACGATCTACTCTACCTTTTTACAAAGAGGATATGACCAGGTAATTCATGATATCTGCCTTATGGATCTCGGTGTGGCATTCGCGATCGATAGAGCAGGGATCGTTGGAGAAGATGGTGAGACACACCAAGGTACATTTGATGTAAGTTATCTTAGAGCGATTCCCAATATGACGCTTCTGGCACCTTATAACGAGAGCAGTATGAAAGCAGCTATGGCATTTGCCAAAGAATATGAACGGCCTTGTGCATTCAGATATCCAAGAGGTACATTTCTTGCACCTGACAGTAGTTGTGAGCCTTATGAACTTGGAAAGTCGGTTATGCTTCAAGAGGGTGATGAACTTCTATTTATCGGGTATGGTAACGGTGTAGGCCGTGCGTTGCTGACTGCAGAGATGATGGAGGAAAAAGCCGGTATTCTTGATCTGCGTTTTGTCAAGCCGCTTGATACACAGATGCTATCCGCTTTGAGCAGTAAGTACAAGAAGTGGTATGTGTTCTCTGACTCTGCAGCAAAAGGCGGAGTGGGGTCAGCTTTATTGGAATTTTTAAGCCAAGAGAACATCAGTGATATTTCATTAACCACTTTTGAGTATGATGATGCTTTTATTACACATGGAAGTACAAAGTTGGTTGAAGAGAGTTTAGGGCTTTTACCTGAACAATTGGCAGCCAGAATTAATCAAGATCTAAGAACAGATAGGTAAATAGTTGTAGGGCACTCTACTGGAGTGTAGCCCTGAATTTAAAAAAATACTTGGAAAGTATTTTTTTAAGTTCAGTGACAGTGGACAAAAAAGTTAAGGAATTAAAAAATGGCTAACGAATACATTTTTACAAGCGAATCAGTAACTGAAGGTCATCCTGATAAAATGGCTGACCAGATCTCTGATGCAATACTTGATTATATCATTGACCATGATAAGAATGCAAGGGTTGCATGTGAGACATTACTGAGCAATGGTTTTTGTGTTATTGCAGGTGAATTGAAGACTACAGCGTATGCTCCAATGCAGGAGATTGCAAGAGAAGTAGTCAGAGAGATCGGTTATACTGATGCAAGCTATGGATTTGATTACAGAAGTGCGGGAGTGCTCAACGGGATCGGAGAGCAGAGTCCTGATATCAATCAAGGTGTGGATAAAACTTGCGGAGAGATCGGTGCAGGTGATCAGGGATTGATGTTTGGATATGCATGTAAAGAGACTCCGGAGCTTATGCCGCTGCCAATCTCATTGGCACATAAACTCACTGCAAAACTTGCAGAGGTTAGAAAGAATGGTACCGTACCTTTCTTACGTCCTGACGGTAAGGCACAGGTTTCTGTTAAGTATGTGGATGAAAAACCGGTTTCGATCGATACGATCGTTATCTCGACACAGCACCATGATACTGTTTCTCTTGAGCAAGTGCAAAAAGCAGTCCTTGAAGAGGTGATCAAACCGGTAATACCGGCTGAAATGATGCATGATGATATCACTTACCATATCAATCCGACAGGAAGATTTGTTATCGGAGGTCCTCAAGGTGATGCAGGACTGACAGGACGTAAGATTATTGTTGATACCTACGGTGGTTCATGTCCACACGGCGGTGGAGCATTTTCAGGTAAAGATCCGACCAAGGTGGACCGATCTGCGGCATATGCAGCAAGATATGTAGCTAAGAACCTTGTGGCTGCAGGTGCATGTGAAAAAGCAACGATCCAGATCGCATATGCGATCGGTGTAGCTGCACCTGTATCGATCTATATCAACACGCATGGAACAGCTGTAGTAGAAGAGGCGAAGATCACAGAGTGTGTGAAAGCACTTTTTGATCTGACACCAAAGGGGATCATAGATGAACTTGATTTGCTCAGACCAATCTATAAAAAGACTGCTGCTTACGGTCATTTCGGTAGAGAAGATAGTGACTTTACATGGGAACAGACTACTAGAGTAGATGAGATCAAAAGCTTTTTAGGGCTATAAACAGATCCGTCATTTATAATTTTTAACGCCAGTTTCTCTTTTGAGTACTGGCGGAATCCTTCTCTTATCAATTATCAATAACACTTATAATAAAAATTTGTTCAAATACGGTACGTATTTATAAAAATCAGAGAAAATCAATAAAATATTAAAGAGTTATTTAAAATTTTGTGCTATAGTTAACTCACAACAACTTTAAGGAGAAAACTATGGCAGTAATGATTAATGATACTTGTATCAACTGTGCAGCATGTATTGATGAATGTCCGGTAGAAGCTATCGTTGACGAAGATGATAACCCAACTGGTGAGGAGTACTATTATGTATATCCTGACAAATGTGTTGAGTGTGTAGGTCATCACGATACTCCTGCATGTGCAGAAGCATGTCCAACAGAGGGTTGTATCACTTGGGATATGCCATTTACATCTGAACATAAAGATCACTTCTCAGGTGGTAACTATATTGATGGTAACAACTACGTAATGGATGATGCTGATGCAGAAATGCCGTTTGTAGATGCTATCTCTATGGATGATAGAGCGGCTAGAAAACCAGTTATCGAAGACTAATTCTATCTTCTTTTTACATAGGAGGTTTCTCCTATGTAATACTTTAATACCTTCTTTATTTAATCTCAATTTAACATTTTTTCTGGTAAAATTCCGCCCGATACTTTCATCTAATTTTAGATTCGAAGTAAAATTTATGAAGCAGGAATATCCGAATGGAAAGAACACTATCAATTATCAAGCCAGATGCAGTAGCAAAAAACGTTGTAGGTCAAATCCTAAGCAGATTTGAAGATGCAGGTCTTAGAATCGCAGCAACAAAAAAAACTAGACTTTCACGTGTAGATGCAGAAGCATTTTATGCAGTTCACAAGGATAGACCATTCTTTGGAGAACTTGTTGAGTTCATGATCTCTGGTCCAGTTGTAGTATCTGTACTTGAGGGTGAAAATGCAATGGCTATGAACAGAGAGCTTATGGGTGCAACAAACCCAAAAGAAGCAGCACCAGGTACAATCAGAGCCGATTTTGCTGATAGCATTGATGCAAACGCTGTACATGGAAGTGACTCATTGGAAAATGCAGAAATCGAGATCAATTTCTTCTTTGCACAAAGAGAGATCCACTAAGGAATAAATTCCCAAAGCTAAGCTTTTAAGGAGTTTAAATGATTATTCGTTTTGATAAAATAGGCACGACTCCAAAAGATTTTGAAGTGAGCCTGGGAGATGCCACACTCAGTGGTACGCTTCAGAAAAGTGGATATCATCGTGTAGCACTTGATGCCGTTATGGGCGGGAAAGTAGAACTTGACTGCGACAGATGCGGGCAAAGCTATGATTATCCCATTGAAGGTAAGTTGAATCTTACCATCAGTGATATGATGATTGAAGATAAAGATGATTTGGATATAATTGAGTTTTTGGATGGAGACATCGATTTAACCTATATCTTGGAGAGTGAGATAAATGCTCTCAAAGGTGCTTATCATTATTGTGAAAATTGTGACAATGGTGATGAGAATTTCGAAATTGAATTTTAAAGGATAGAAAATGGCAGTACCTAAGAGAAGAGTAAGTAAAACTAGAACAGCAAAAAGAAGAACACACTATAAATTGACACTTCCAATGCCTGTAAAAGATGCAGATGGAACTTGGAGAATGCCTCACCACATGAATATGACTACAGGTGAGTACAAAGCTACTAAAGCTTAATCGCAATGATTAGAATTGCAATTGATGCAATGGGTGGGGACTTTGGTCCCGAACCTGTAATTGAAGGTGTGGTTCAAGCACTAGAAGAAAGAAAGTTTATCCCTATACTTGTAGGTGATAAAGAAGAGATCCTCTCATTCCTTCCTCCTTATTATGTAGATAAAGTTGAAATTGTTGAAGCCAGTGATGTGATAGATATGTCAGATGCTGCAACGGATGCACTTAAACGTAAAGATTCTTCTATTTACAAAGCAGTAGAACTTGTACGTGAAGGACAAGCAGATGCTGTAATGTCAGCAGGGCACAGTGGTGCAACAATGACTGCTGCAACACTGAGAATCGGTCGTCTTCCAGGGATTTCTAAGCCAGGTCTTGCGACACTTATGCCAAGTATCGGTAAACACAAAACGTTGGTACTTGATGTTGGTTCAGTCACGGACTGTAAGCCACAAAACCTTTATGAATTCGGTGCAATGGGTGAAGCATATGCTGAGAAGATTTTGGGTATCAGCTCACCAACAGTAGGATTGCTTTCGAATGGTTCTGAGGACAGCAAAGGAAATGAACTGACCAAGGCTACTTTCCCTCTTTTGAAGAATCTTAAGGGCTTTATCGGGAACGTTGAAGGAAAAGATATCTTTAACGGGAAAGTAAATGTGATTGTGTGTGACGGGTTTACAGGCAATATCCTGCTTAAGACAAGTGAAGGTGTTGTTGCAACGGTTTTTGATCTGATGAAGCAATATATTCGAAAGTCACTTCCTGCAAAGATCGGCGCATTCATGATGAAGAAAAAAGTATTTGTCAACATGAAAAAGCAGATCGATAAAGATGAGTATGGTGGAGCACCGCTTTTAGGTCTTAAAGGATGTGCAATCATCTCTCATGGTGCTTCCAGTCCAAAAGCAATAAAAAATGCAATCTTCCAGGCAATACGTTATGTTGAATCAGATGTCAACACAACAATAGAAAAACGATTGTCAGAAGGTAACTAAAAACGTATCACCTTAAGAAACAAGAGTACTCTTGTTTCTTTGATTATCCCTCCTTTTTAGAAATTATCATCCAAAACTATGGTAGAATATTCTTCACTATTTTGTTAAGGAAAAATATGTCTCCAACTAAGCCAGTTTATGCTTCTTTTAGATCTATCGGTGCGTATGTCCCGGAAAAGATTTTATCCAATGCAGACCTTGAAAAGATTGTTGATACATCTGATGAGTGGATTGTGAAGCGTACAGGGATCAAAGAACGTCGTATTGCTGCAGATGACGAATATACAAGTGATATGGGGGCAAAAGCAGCCGAAATGGCGATAGAACGTGCAGGTATTGCTAAAGAAAAGATTGATCTTGTGATCTGTGCAACGGTAACACCGGATCATTTCAATATGCCTTCAACGGCTTGTATCATATCTGATAAACTTGGTATTCATAATGTACAGGCATTTGATATCTCGGCTGCATGTAGCGGATTTGTTTATGTCCTTTCGATTGCCAAAGCATTTATTGAATCTGGAATGAAGAAAAACGTACTTGTTATTGGAGCTGAAAAGTTCTCTTCTATTGTTGATTATACAGATAGAACGACCTGTATATTATTTGGTGACGGTGCAGGTGCAGCAGTGATCTCTGCTACAGAGAACAAAGAGGAAGGGTTTATCGATGTACATGCAAGTGCTGACGGTTCTTTCTCAGACTTTTTGGTAACTCCTGCTCCAGGAGCAGTACATCCTGCAAGTGTTGCTATGATCGATGAAAAACTGCATTTTGTACAGATGAAAGGAAATGAGACTTTTAAATTGGCTGTCAAGACTTTGACTAAAGATGTAAAAGATATCCTTGAACACAACAACATCAAGTCAGAAGATATCCCTCACTTTATCCCGCATCAGGCAAATTACCGTATCATTAAGGCAGTAGGTGATGCACTCAAAATGAGAGATGATCAGGTAGCATTGACTGTACATAAATACGGTAACACTTCAGCGGCTTCTATCCCTATGGCGATCAATGATCTGTATGAATCCGGTAAGCTTAAAACCGGTGAGTTAATGTTGCTTGATACTTTTGGCGGTGGTTTGACTTGGGCTTCTGCTTTACTTCCATTTATGGGTAAATAGGTATATGCGTATAGGTTTTATCGGTGATATTGTCGGTAAACCCGGGCGTCTTATGCTTAAACGACATCTCAAAAGATTACAAGAAGAACACTTTATCGATTATACGATAGCTAACTATGAAAATGCTTCTCACGGTTTTGGATTGACAGAAAAAAACTGTAACGAACTGTTGGGATACGGCATTGATATGATGACAGGTGGAAATCACAGTTTTGATAAAAAAGAGATCTTTGAGCTCTTTGACAGCCACCCGCTTATTAGACCGATGAACTATCCGCAAAGTGCTCCGGGAAAAGGGATATTTGAAACAACGATTCTTGGAAAAAATGTAGCGATACTTAACCTTATGGGACATTATACAATGCCTATGGTGGATAATCCTTTTACAATGATTGTTGAACAAGTGGCATTATTACGATCCAGAGGTTTTAGGCATATCATTATTGATATGCACGCAGAGGCAAGCAGTGAGAAACAGGCACTTTTACATATGCTCAAAGAAGATGTTTCAGCGATTCTTGGTACCCATACGCATGTAGCAACAGATGACCTTCAGATAGTTAAGGGATGCTGTTATATCACGGATGTAGGGCTAACCGGATGCAGGGATGGTGTCATAGGAATGAGAGAAGACGTGCCTTTAAGACGTTTTCTCACAGGAATTGGCGGTCACTTTGATGTACCTGATGAATGTAAAGCAGTGATGCATATGATTGTTTTCGAGCTTGATGATAATGGAGCATGTCTTCGTGCAGAAAAGATCAAGATCTATGATGACAATCCAAAGATCGTCACACAGGCATGGATCGAGTAAGCTAGCTTTTTCGTTTAATTCTTACTTTTTTAGGATCAAACAGTTCAATCGCAGCCTTTATCATCGGTTCTTCTAACAAGGTAGAAGGATCTTTTTCTTTTGCCGCTTCGGTTTCACCTGCTTCAGGTGCAATACAAGAGCTTTTCATCTCAACATCTTCAAGCATAGATGCAGAAGCATTACACTCTTTCTCTTCATCTGTTGGAGCAGTGCTATTCTCAGATGAAGATATCATTATCTCATCAGATTTTTTTTTTGTTTCTTCTTGTGCCTGGGGGGATTGTTCTTTTGAAATATTGAGGATCTTGGTATCAAATCCAAAGAGCTCTTTGACAAACATGTTGATCACACCCCAATGGGTGATCAGCTGTTTTTTCTCTTCACCCTGTGCCGTAGAGCTCCAGGTTAGTGTACCGTTTTCAAAACTTTCAAATTCGATATTCGTCTCAAAACACATACCCAATTCAAAATCTCTGTCAAATATTTTTTGTACGAGTGCCTCAAAGCGTTTCTTGTTCAGGTCTGGCGCCGTTACCTTCTCCTGGAGAGGTTCATCAGGCTTTATCTCCGTTTCTTGTTCATCAATAAACGGTTCTTCTATTACTGACGATTCTTCCAGGATCTGTTCAATATTTTGTTCATTGATCTCTTCCGTAGTTTCAGGGCTAGGCTCTAGGATTTCTTTAACCACATTAGGTTCTACAGGGCTCTCTTGTTTTACACTAGGGCGTAAAGGAGTAAGATCAGCTTCGGTGATTGTGATCACCTCAGAATGTGTTGGTTGTATTGGCTCGATTGACGGCATAGTGATCTGTATACCCTGTAACTCTTTTTCAAGGGCGTGTATCATGGTATCGATCTCTTTGATATGCAGGGCTTCCATCATTTTGAACAGTGTTAATGTCAGGATAAATTCACCATCACTCCCAAGTGCAAGCAGTCCTTTGGATTCTGCGATGACTCTGAAGAAACGCTCAATGATCATAGGAGTTAATGCAGTACTTTTGGAAAGCAGTTGTGCTTTCAGATAAAGTGTCAATTCATCTAGGATCATCTCAGCTTCATAGTTGGATGCGATTTTAAGGAACTCTAGCACTTTGCTCTGATCTTTACGAATGATATTCTGGATCAATTGTTCAAGCAAACTTGGTTCAATGATACCAAGCATATTGGTTACGGTAGAAACATCTACATAGTTTTTGGAATACACGATTGCTTGATCAAGCAGTGTAAGAGAGTCTCTCAAACTTCCAGCCCCCGTACGGGCAATGATATCTAGGGCTTCTTTTTCAAACCCGATATTTTCAAGGTTCAAAATATGTTCAAGATGCCCCTGTACAAGATTCTGAGGAATTTTTTTAAACCTGAAATGCTGTGTTCTGGAGAGTATGGTAGCCGGCAGCTTTAGCGGGTCTGTAGTTGCTAGGATAAACTTGACAAAGGCCGGAGGCTCTTCGAGTGTTTTAAGCAGGGCATTGAAAGCTTGATTGGTAAGCATATGCACTTCATCTATGATAAAAATCTTGAAACGTGCAGAGCTTGGTTTATACTTGGTATGTTCTATAAGATCTTTAATGTCATCAATACCCCGGTTACTTGCAGCATCCATCTCGATGATATCCATATGACGGTTTTCACTTGCCATGACACAGTGTGTACATACACCGCATGGATGGGAAGATGTACCTGTTTCACAGAGCAACGCTTTAGCAAAGATACGTGCTGTAGAGGTCTTACCGCTACCACGGAGTCCAGAGAATAGATATGCGTGGGAGAGCCTGTCTCCTTCCAGTGCAAGTGAGAGGGTCTGAGACACTGCTTCCTGACCTATAAGATCACTGAAAGTAGCAGGCCGGTATTTTCTTGCAAGGGCTAAAGACACAGTTTGACTCCAATAGTTTTTGTTGTTATTATTGTAGTGGAAACTTTCTTTTGATTGGTATAATTTATCTAGAAAATTGTAAAGGGTAGTTTGATGAAATGGCGAGACCAAAGACGCAGTTCCAATGTTGATGACAGGCGTTCAAGTACAGGTGGAGGAGGCATTTCAGCAGGGACGATACTGTTCCTGTTTAGACTTTTGGGACCATTGCTTCGAACAAAGTTCGGATGGGCAATAATCGTATTGGGTGTGGTTGCCTATCTCAGCGGATTTAACCCGCTTTCCATGCTGGGAGTAGGAGGAGTGGCTTCCAAGCCGGTTGATCAGAAAAAAGATGACGAGAATGCTGCATTTATCTCAACGGTATTAGCCAATACTGAAGATGTATGGAACAAGCAATTAAAGGGATATCGAGAACCAAAAGTAGTACTTTACCGTGGTGCTACACAAAGCGGGTGCGGCTTCGCTTCGGCTCAAGTAGGTCCATTCTACTGCCCGGCTGACCAAAAGGTCTATCTGGACCTTGGATTTTTTGAGGAGCTTGCAAACAATCATAATGCTCCGGGGGATTTTGCCCAGGCTTACGTACTGGCTCATGAGATAGGGCACCATATCCAAAACCTTCAGGGTACATTGGCGAAAGTACAAAAAGCCAAACAGCAGTGGGGAGGAGATAGCAAAAGAACGAATGCACTTCAAGTCAAAGTAGAGTTACAGGCTGATTGTTATGCAGGCGCATGGGCACATTATGCGCACAAGGATTTCGGTATTATCGAAGAGGGTGATGTGGAAGAGGCATTGAACGCTGCAAGTGCTATCGGTGATGATACATTGCAAAAAAAAGCGGGTAGAACCGTCAGGCCTGATGCCTTTACACATGGCAGTTCTGAACAACGTATAGAATGGTTTAGAAGAGGATTACGTACGGGTAATTTAAGAGAGTGTGATACCTTTCGCTGAGTGTAGTTGCAATATCTCTGAAGAGGAGCAATACCGCTAAAACTCCTCCTAACCACAGATTGGATATAATCCCCTTAATTTTATAAATCATTGATAAGTGAGATTTTGATGCGTTATACTCCAAGCGAGATCGAAGCCAAGTGGCAAAAACAGTGGGATGATGAGCAGGCATTTGAGCCTTCGGATTCTTTAACTCAGAAGAAAAAGTACATTTTGAGTATGTTCCCTTTCCCTAGTGGAAGATTGCATATGGGACACGTACGTAACTATGCGATCGGTGATGCGATAGCACGTTATTATAGAAAGCAAGACTACAATGTACTGCATCCTATCGGCTGGGATGCATTCGGTATGCCTGCAGAGAATGCTGCGATCAAGCACGGACGTCATCCAAAAGAGTGGACTTACTCTAACATCGACTATATGAGAAAAGAGCTCAACTCATTGGGGCTTTCGTTTTCTAAAACACGTGAGTTCGCTACCTGTGACCCACTCTACACCAAGTGGGAGCAGGAGTTCATCATCAAGATGTTTGAAGAGGGATTACTCTTCCGTGAATCAACAACGGTAAACTGGTGTGAGGATTGTCATACCGTTTTGGCAAATGAGCAGGTTGAAGAGGGATGCTGTTGGCGTTGTGATAATCCTGTAGAGCTTAAAGAGATGCCGGGATATTACCTTGATATCATTAAGTATGCCGATGAGCTGCTTGAAGATTTGAAAACACTAGAGGGCAAATGGCCAAACCAGGTACTCACGATGCAGGAGAACTGGATAGGTAAATCTCAGGGACTTGAATTCAGTTTTGAGTTGAGCGAAGAGAGTAAAGCAAAACTTGACGGAAAATTTGAGAAGTACACGGTATTTACTACACGTCCTGACACTATCTACGGTGTTAGCTACTCAGCACTCGCTGCTGAACATCCTATTACGAAGTACATGGTAGAACATAATCTTCTTGATGATGAGACAGCTGCAAAGATCACAGCTATTGCAAATATGGGTGAGCGTGAGAGAGCGCAGTCAGATAAAGAGGGATATCCGCTTGGAATCTCTGTGATCCACCCGCTTACCGGAGAAGAGGTACCGGTATGGACAGCTAACTTCGTACTTGCAAGTTACGGCGGCGGTGCGGTTATGGCAGTACCTGCACATGATGAGAGAGATTATGAGTTTGCAACCAAGTATGACCTCCCGGTCAAAAGAGTGATCAGCGGCGGTGAAGAGCTTCCATATACCGGTGAGGGTGAGCTGACAGATTCAGCAGCATTTACCGGACTCAATAACTATGAGGCAAAGGCAAAGGTCATTGCAACTTTTGAAGAGGCAGGATTTGGTAAAGGGACGACAAATTACAAGCTTCGTAACTGGGGTGTAAGCCGTCAGCGTTATTGGGGTGCACCGATCCCGTTCGTTCACTGTAAATCTTGCGGATTGGTACCTGAGAAGATAGAGAATCTTCCGATCGCATTGCCTGAAGATGTAGAGATCACCGGTGAAGGGAATCCGTTGGACAACCATCCGACATGGAAGCACTGTAAGTGTCCAAAATGTGGAGAGGATGCTGTACGTGAGACCGATACACTTGATACTTTTGTGCAGTCAAGCTGGTATCAGTTCCGTTATGCGACCAATCCTAAAAAATGGAATGAAGTAGGTATCGATAAGGAAGAGGCGAACTACTGGTTGGGTGTAGACCAGTACATCGGAGGGATCGAGCATGCGATCCTTCACCTATTGTATGCGAGGTTCTTCACAAAAGTACTTCGTGACCTGGGATATGTCAATATCGATGAGCCGTTTAACAGACTACTGACTCAGGGAATGGTTACTATGGATGGTGCGAAGATGAGTAAGTCCAAAGGGAACACTGTAGACCCGGATAAACTTATCGAAGAGTATGGGGCAGATACTGCAAGACTGTTTATCCTTTTTGCTGCGCCACCGCAAAAAGAGCTTGAATGGAATGACAATGCCGTGGACGGTGCATTCAGATTTATCAAAAAGCTTTATGACAGAGCGGATAAAGTGACAGGTAAAACATTACCTGTGATTGAGCATGGAGCACTTTCCAAAGAGGCTAAACTTGCACGTCAAAAGGTATATGAAGCATTGCAGAAGTCAGCAGATGTGTATGAGAAGACCTTTGCTTTCAATACATTGATCGCAGCATGTATGGAGGCAATGAACGCACTTGATAAACAAGAGAGTGCAGAGGTATGGGGTGAAGGAATGTATGTAATGCTCAATCTCCTTGAACCTATCATCCCTCATGCAGCAAGTGAACTGAGCGAAGCACTCTTTGGAAGAGAGAACCTCAAAGCATTACTTGAAGTAAAGGAAGAGGTATTTGTTCAAGAGAGCATCCTTTATGTAGTGATGATCGGCGGGAAGAAGCGTGCGGAGTTTGAGATCTCCCCTAGTGCAAGCCAAGATGAGATCCTTGCTAGAGCCAAAGAAGAAGGTGCTAAGTGGCTTGAAGGAATGCAGATCGTTAAAGAGATCGTTGTACCGAATAAACTGGTCAACCTTGCAGTAAAACCGGCTTAATGCATAAAGATAAAGGAGAGCAGTATGAGTAGAGGAACAAAAGACTTTTTTCAAAAAAGTATACTTATGCCGCTTTTTGCTATCTTATCCATGCTGCTTATCAGCGGTTGCGGATATAAACCATCTACACAGGCAATTAAAAACAGTTTTTCAGAGAATGTCTCTATCGAAGTAATCGTAGACAGGGTAGAGCCTGAAAATGCTCCTTTTATCAAAGATGAGATGAATCGTATGATCTATACACGATTCAAAGGACGTGTCGTACCTAAAGCGATGGCACAGAACCATATTCGAATTACGTATGATGGCAGTACATTTACACCGCTTTCTTATGAAGACGGGTATGTAACACGTTACCAAGTCAATCTCAATGTCAAGTTCGAGATGGTGACTAAGCAGGGTAAAGAGAGCAAAACAATCCATACGATCGATGAAGCAGATATTCATGCCAGCTCGTTGGATGCTTCTACACTTAGGATAGAAGCGATTCGAAGAGCCTTGGCAAAAGCACTTGATGAGTTCCTCGCTTATGTGAGTGCGAAAGGTACATACAGTACCAAGGATTCCAAGGATTAGAACGTGTCCTTACAAGATTTTTTAGAGGCAAAACCTCTTTACTACAAAGAGATCGACCATGAACGTGTACATATTGCTTATGGTCTACTCAAACCTCATATCTCCAGGCCCAAAACCGTACACGTAGTCGGCACTAACGGGAAGGGTTCAACAGGCCGTATGCTTGCACATCTGGCATATAAAGGCGGGCTGAAAACCGGGCACTATACCTCACCGCACATTATCAAGTTTAATGAACGTATTTGGATAGACGGAGAAGATGCATCTGATGAAGTTTTAGAGCAGGCACATCAAAAGCTCTATGCTATTTTGGATAAGGAGATGAGTGAATCACTCAGCTATTTTGAATATACGACGCTTCTGGCTTTTGTCGTGTTTGAAAAATGTGATCTTGTGGTACTGGAAGCAGGGCTTGGCGGAGAGTTTGATGCGACCAATGTGTGTGAGAAGGAACTTAGTATCATTACTCCTATAGGGATCGATCATCAAGCATTTTTAGGTCAAAGCATCGAAGAGATCGCAACGACCAAGATCAACAGTATACAAAAACAGGTTGTGCTTGCACCACAACCTTATGAAGAAGTTGTCGATGTGGCACAGAAGATCGCTCAAGAAAAAGGTGCTGTACTCTTTTTAAATACAGTTTTCAGGGCCGGTCATAAGAGACTAATGGAGAAAGTGCAAGAGATTGCCAAAAGTCTTTCGTGGGGTGCATATCTTGTAGAGAATGCTATGGTAGCTTTACAGGCTTTGGATATCTTGGATATTGATTATGATATTGATGATCTAGAAAGTGTAAAGCTTTTTGGCCGTTTCTATCAGCTTAAAACGAATATCCGCATTGATGTCGGGCACAATCCTTTGGCTGCACAGGCAATCGTCAATGCTATGGACCCGGAAACGGTACTTATCTATAACTCGTTGGATGACAAGGACTATGAGAGAGTCTTACGTACATTGAAACCTAAGGTAAAGCGTGTCGAGATCATCAAGATCAATTCTCAGCGTGCAACGACACTTGGTGAGATAGAACAGGCATTGCAACGTGTAGGGTTGGAGTATCGTTATTATGAAGGTACGATAAAAAGAGATGAACATTATCTTGTATTTGGTTCGTTTTACGTTGTTGAAGAATTTTTAAAAAGTATGGAAAGTCATGTATCAAAGTAATATCTACGAATATTTAGAAAACCTTACCGAACATCAACTCCTTATTTGTAAGGATGATAAAGAAGCTATCCAGATACGTGATATAGCAAACCTTCTTGGATTTGAGAGTTATGTGCTACCGGATATCCGTGTAAGTGCAGGAGAAGATTTACGAACTTATGATGAGGAGATATACAGACTTTTTATCACCTTGGCAGCATATCATCAAAGCCAGAATAAAAAGGTATTGATCTCTCCATATCGTACACTTCTGATACCTTTTCCCAAACCGGAATATTTTGGGAAGCATACGATAGAGTTTGGTGATACACTAGACCTTGCAGCATTAAAAGATAAGCTTTATCATTGGGGATACCATTTTACAGATATCACTGCGAGTGCAGGGGAAGTCTCTTTCCGTGGTGATATCATCGATATATTCCCGATTGATGCTGAGCAGCCTTATCGTATCGGGCTTTTTGATGAGGAAGTAGAGACGATACAGCATTTTGATGAGGCGACACAGAAACGTATCCTACCTAAAGAAGGAGAGGATGAACTGGACCACGTTACTTTCCCTCCTACCTTTCTTGCCTTAGATAAAGCGCAGTATGACTCACTCAAGAGCAGGGTGGCCCAAAGTAATTACGATACTTTCGTCAAAGATATAGATTCATTGGGATTGTGGCATCTTGATGAACTTGGAGAGAGTGCGCTAGCGCAGTTCAACTCTGTCTTGACATCGAATTTGGCTGCAGAGCTTGATGAGATCTACGAGTTGGATGCTCCGATGATTCCTAGAGAGTCTTTTATGTTGCCAGTAGTGCCTGAGAGCAAAAGATACCGTGATCTTGAGGTGGCAGATCCAAATAAACTTTTGGAGTCTCATCAAGATAAAAAAATAACGATCCTGGCTAAAAATGAATCGATCGTTCGTGGAAGTGATCTAGCCAGTTTTGAGGGGATAGAGTTTGTCTATCAGGAAGGTATCGTTAACTTGATGAGTGCTGACAGGTTGATCCTTTCTTTAAACAAACCGGTCAAACGTAAAAAGGTTAAAAAAGCAACTATCATCCTGGATGAACTCAAGCAGGGGGACTATGTAGTTCATGAAAATCACGGAATCGGTATCTTCAAAGGGATAGAGAAGAGAGATGTATTGGGAGCTGTAAGCGAGTTTGTCGTGATACATTACCAAAACGAGGATTCACTTCTGATCCCTGTGAGCAATCTAGAGGTGATTGATCGTTTTGTAGCTGACAGCGGTACACTGCCTGTGCTTGACAGACTGGGGAAAACCAGTTTTAAAAAGCTCAAAGGCAAAGTCAGGGAAAAACTTTTTGCTATCGCTTCTCAGATTATCAACCTCTCTGCACAACGCCATCTTAAAAAGGGTATCGTACTTAAAACAAATCTTGAGGAGCATACGATCTTTATGGCGAAAGCAGGGTTTATTCATACTGAAGATCAGGAACGTGCGATCTATGAAATGCTTGATGATCTCAGCAGCGGCCGCATGATGGACAGGCTGCTTAGTGCCGATGTAGGGTTTGGGAAGACAGAAGTAGCGATGAACGGGATGTATGTTGCAGTAAAAAACGGTTACCAAGCGATGATGATCGCACCGACCACATTACTTAGTGCACAGCATTTCAAGTCACTCAAAGAACGTTTTAAAGATGAAGAGATCAGGGTAGCGAAGCTGGACCGTTTTTCTACAGCCAAACAAAAACGTGAAGTATTGGTAGGACTTGAAGACGGCTCGATCGATATCGTGGTAGGAACCCATGCTTTGCTTGGAGCAAAGTTTAAAAATTTGGCGCTGGTTGTGATCGATGAAGAACATAAGTTTGGGGTGAAACAAAAAGAAGCACTCAAAGAGATCAGTATCGATGTGCATCTGCTTTCAATGTCAGCTACTCCGATCCCAAGAAGTCTCAATATGGCAATGTCACAGGTGAAGACCTTCTCCGAGATCCTTACTCCTCCGGTTGAACGTCAAGGTGTACGTACATTTGTGAAGAGTTATGATGAGAAGGTGATCAAAGAGGCAATCCTGCGTGAATTGCGTCGCGGTGGTCAGGTCTTCTATGTCTTTAACTCGATTGCAGCGATTGAAGATAAGAAAAAAGAGCTCCTGGATATTCTTCCAACTCTTCGTATCGCGGTATTGCACTCTAAAATATCAGCCAAAGAGACAGAAGATGAGATGATGAAGTTTGAAGACGGGGAGTATGATCTGCTGCTTTCTACTTCGATCGTTGAATCGGGTATCCATATGCCGCATGCCAACACAATGATCGTGGATGGTGCGGATAACTTCGGTATCGCAGATCTGCATCAGCTACGCGGACGAGTGGGAAGAGGATCAAAAGAGGGGTATGCCTACTTTATCGTCTCAGACAAAGACCGTTTGACGGAACAGGCAAAACGAAGACTGCTTGCTTTGGAATCACACTCGGATCTTGGCAGTGGAGCAGTACTGGCCTTCCATGACCTTGAGATCAGGGGAGGAGGAAATATTATTGGAGAAGCACAGTCCGGGCATATCAAACAGATCGGATATTCCCTCTACCTGCGTATGCTTGAGGATGCGATCAAGGAACTAAGTGGTCAGGATAAAGAGGTCAGCCAGCATGTGGATATGAAGCTCAATGTCGATGCGTATCTCAATGAAGAGCTTATTGAAGAGGATAGACTCCGTCTTGAACTGTATCGTCGTCTCTCACTTTGCGAAACTACCGGGGAAGTATATGAGATCAGTTCAGAGATCGAAGATAGGTTCGGTAAGCTTGATAGGGTCACTAAGCAGTTCATCGATGTGATCGTGATGAAGGTACTAGCACGCCAGCAAGGAATATCAAAAGTCTCTTCTTATGGAGAGAATGTCTTTATCGAGTTTATCGAGGAAGGGAAAGATCGGGTCGTACTGAAGTCTCCAAGTAAAGACGATGATGACATTATCGCTACTGCAATGGGGTACCTTAAGTAATAATTAATACTTATGATAATTTTAATGGTATATAATTTATTTTTATGTTAATATTTTCATAGGAATAACTCAGGGGAAGAGAAAATCATGGTTAATTATAGTAAGACTTTTTCTAAAACTAAAGATCTTTCGATACTTCTAGTAGAAGATTATGAGCCACTAAGGAATGATATGGCTGAGCTACTTGAAGATCTTTTTAATAGTGTAACTGTCGCTTCAAGTGGGGAAGAAGCCTTAAAATTTTATCAAACATACTACTCTGAAAATGACAAAAGTTTTGATCTGCTTATGACCGATATCCAGATGTCACCGATGAATGGGATAGAACTAAGTACAAGGGTAAGAGAGATAAACAGTGTACAGCAGATCATTATCCTTTCTGCACATACAGACTCTAATTTTTTGATACCATTGATAAACCTTGGTATTTCCCACTTTTTAACAAAGCCGATTAAATATGAAGAGTTGATAGATGTTCTAGGTAATCTGGGCAGTAAAATCATTGAAGAGATGAACCAACCATCTGAGACTACAATGTTACAACTGGGTGAAGGGTTTGTTTGGGATAGTAAGAAAAATGTTCTCTCACAGGAAGGAGTAGCAATCGAACTAACAAGATATGAATTGATTCTATTGCAACTTTTACTTGAGAAATCTGAACACCTCTGTACTACGGAAGAGATTCTTTACCGGTTTGATGAGTGCCAGATCGAAATAGGTGAAAAAAATATCCGTAACCTGGTTTCAAAACTACGTAAAAAGCTGCCTTTAGAGATTATCTCCAATATTTATGGAATGGGTTATAAACTTACACTTAAAAAGTAAGCTCAGTTATTCCCGGTATACCTCTTTGTCAATATGATCTCAAAACAAACTCCCTGATCAGTATTGTACATATTCAGTAACCCGCCATGGTGCTCTTCAACGATGATCTTGGACATATAAAGTCCAAGCCCTGTCCCAATATCTTCATGTTTTGTGCTGAAGTAGGGATCAAAAATATTATTTATATGTTCTTTTGGTATACCTCCGCCGTTATCACAGATACGGATTATGTAATGATCTTGATCAGTGTAGGTAGTAATGATGATCTCCGGATGAGGTATAGCCTTCTCCAAAAAGTTATCCTCACTGTTTTTAAGAAGGTTCAACACCACCTGCGTGATTTCATTTTTGTAGAGCATAAGTTCTGCATCGATCCGAAGATCTTCTTTGATGTTAATACCATGAGTTTGCATCGAGCCTTGTACTATCTGTAGTGCACTTCTGATTGGTACAAGAAGTGAAGTAGACTCTTTATGCTTATTCGGATTAAAAAAGTTTCTGAAGTCATCTGTTGTGTTGGAAAGAAACTCTACATAGTGATTGATACGGTTGTGTTTTTGATCAAGATATAGTAAAAATTTTTCTCGGTCTGTTTGATCATTAAGATTATATTGACCACTTACTAATTTGACTTTTATTCCCATAAGTGTACTACTAATCGCGGACAATGGCTGTTTCCATTGGTGTGCAATGAGACTAAGTACTTCTCCCATTGCAGCCATTCGGTGTTTTTTGAGCAGTATTTTATCTTTCTTTCTCAGCTCTTTAACCTTTTCTTCTACCTCATTTTTAAGCTGAGCATTATATTTGCTCAATACGCTTTGTCTAAATAGCAATAAGAGTGCGATCAGAACGAATGGTGTGAGTACCTTTCCTAAAAGTATATAGTTAAATCCTTGTTCATATTTGATCGTGATCCAACTGTTAAGAATATTCTCTTTTGTCTTTTCATCAATAGAGCCTACAGCTTTGTTCAATATCCCAAGCAATGCAGGTTCATCATTACGTACACCAAGGCTAAGTTCCTGCTTCTCATTGAATTTACCAGAGACCTTAAGAGAGCCCGGAAAGTTTTTTTGTATCTGATATCCGATTGCGGTGAGATTATCGATAAAACCAAACGTTTCTCCTTTTATGACACTTTTTAGCCCCTCTTCGATCGATACTGCTTCAATAAATTGGATATCAGGATATCTGGTTTGCAGAAGCTCTTTGAACGCATATCCTTTGACTATACCGATCTTTTTACCTCTGAGCTCACTGATATCACTAATAAAAAACTGATCATAGGTAGTTGTGATAACCAGAGGAACCTCTAATAAGGGATCCGTGAAGTCTAGATAGGCTTTGCGTGAGGGGGTTTCCATGGATAATGAGAGAATATCACACTTTCTTGCTTTTGCATAAGAGAGAGACTTCTCCCAAGTTGTTGTAGGTATGACAGTAATAGGAATACCGATTCTAGATGAGATCAACCCAAAATATTCGGCGCTCATTCCTATATGCTTCCCTTTTTCCATTTTCTCGAACGGTAACCAGTTTGGATCGACACAAAGTGTCAATGATTTTTTCTCTTTGAGGTACTCTGCTTCATGTTTGCTCAATGAAATAAATGTATTTTTTCTGATGATTGCCAACTCTTCTGTACTTAAGTTGATATCATAAGGATTTGTAGTCTGTATCGTAGAACGTATCAGTCTATTATTGATACTTAATAACTCTTCTTGTGTTACAGACCGGATGGCTTTGTCGAGTATCTGGCGAAGGATAGGATAATCATCCCGTATTAGTCCATAGATATCAAAACCATCATCATTGATACCTGTAATCTCGATCTGATGAAACTGGTAGTTATCTCTTATCATATAGTCAAGTACGACCAGGTTGTCAACAACGGCATCGGCTTTTTGCTCACTGACCTTATAGAGTGCTTCATCGATACTGTTGGTATACAGAAGATTCATTGTAGGAAAATTTTCTTTGATGTACTCTGAAGCAGTACTTCCTTTTGCTACAGCAATCGTTTTATCTTTAAGACTCTCTAAGGTATAGAATCGGTTTTCTCTATGGGATACAATGGACAAGCTTGCCTGCATGAGAGGTCCGGCAAAGAGGGCATAGTTTGTTCTCTCAAGTGTTTTCCCGCTCCCATAGATCATATCGATCTCTTTGCGTTTCAATGCATCAAGAACATACTGGAAATTGACACCGTCACCTATTTTTACAAATTCGAACTTAAGACCGGTACGTTGTTCTATCAACTTGTAGTACTCATGAAATATACCGCTGTATGTTTCTCCCGTAATCGAAGAAAAGGGCTTCCATGATACAGCGCTGCAACGAATGATGGGATGTGATTCAATAAATGCTGACTCAGTAGGTGTCAGGTTGATCTTGTGAGGTTTGAGATTAAAGATAAAACCATCAAGGTCCCAATCAGGAGTGACCATCCCAAGCTGTACGTAGAGATCGGTGTTGAGTTTGATTAGTTCAGGTACGATAGCTCCAATGCTAAAGAGCTCCTTTTTGATGAGGTTTTCAGTGATTTTGGCTTCATAGAGCAGTGCTTCTTTTGATTTGGCTTTGGAATATTTTTCATAGATGAGATCAATGATCTCTTCCTTATGATTGAGTGCATACTTCCAGCCTTTACGTGTAGCATTGATGAATCTTTGTGTCCTATGTGGATGTTGTGTGGCTTCCTTCTCGCTGGTAAAGAGCTCAACATCATAAGAGTAAATACCATACTCAGCAGGGTTGAAGATCTTGTAAGATACCTGTTTTTGATCAAGAAAAAAAGGTTCATTTGAAATAAAGGCAGTTATAGCATCGACTTCACCGTTTTTAAATGCGTTGATATCATAACTGTGAGGTATCACCGTGATATCATCCGGCTTTAGGTTGTGTAACTGTAGCATAGCAGCAAGACTTGATTGAGTTAACTCACCTGTTGTTCCCATGATTTGTTTGTCTTTTAATGCTTCAATGCTTTGGATCTCCGGTCTTGTGATCAGGACAAGAGCATTTTGTTTAAAATAGGAAGCAAGCAGAACTACCTTTTTCCCGGCAAGACGATCAAGTATGAGTTGTGAAGAGGATATTCCATAGGTCGATACACCTTGCAATACATTTTCAACCGTATCGATACCAGGAGAATGCTCGTTGATCGTGACATCAAGTCCTGCCTCTTTATAGAAACCTTTCTCCTTGGCTGCGTAAAACCCTGCAAACTCAAACTGGTGTTTCCACTCAAACTGTACGGAAACTTTTTCAAGTGTTTGATCCTGAGCATTGGCGATAGTTATTAGAGATAAAAGTAAAAGAAAGAGTAATCGGAACAGATACACAAAAGCTCACTTTGTTTTAGAAAAATCATAGCAAAAAAATGTAAATTTCCCCGTTATATTAAAAAAATCTATTTTTATGATATATTTTTAAAACTGTGACATTTCGGCAACATTCTACTGTTATACTTGCGCGTTATTTTAGTCACTACAGGAGAGGAATATTGTCAAAGCCAAACTATTCGTGAGGATAGGACGGAAAGCCACGGGTCTATATATCAGAGCGTTAAAGTAGCTTCTTTATCATCTTAGACAGCCGGGTTACCAATAAATTATACATCTGTAATTTAAGGGAGACCCATGTCATTACTCAATCGTTTTTTTGTATTTGTATTTATACTTTTTTCAATACAGCTGAATGCTGATCCTTATCCTCCTGCCTGGGGGACAAACGGGGATGGTGCGGCAGTCCACTTCAAGCCTGCACCATGGCCGCAAAAGAACGAATGGAAACCTTATAGCCGTTTTGGTGAGAGCATTAATGATCCACGTACAGGCGACACTTCCAATGGTGGTACACGTCCTCAAAACTATGTAAATATCGCTTCATCGTGTACAGACAAGGCTGAACCAAGTATCTACTACTATCTCTATAAAGATCCTACTGATCCTGCAAATGATGTCATTATGTTTCGTTGGAGGGTGGAACAAATAGCCAATACCTATGCCACAGGACCGAACGCAGGAGCATATAGTAATGTAGATCCTTGGGGATCAGCGTTATGGACAGTATTTTTCGATATAGACGGAGATGGGTATCGTGATATTGCGGCACATCTGGATGGATCATCCGGTGCCCCTGGCGTAGCGATAGATAGAATTTTTGGTATTTATGGCAATATTCCTACCCAGTCAATTGATTATATAAATGATCCTGAAAATATCAAACTATTGGGACATAATCCAACTGCCTTTACTGATGGTTCAACTATATTGAATTTCGATGGAAATGCTGCTAATCCAACAACAGACTGGAGTACAATTATTGCAGCACCTGATACGAAAAAGGTGTGGGACTATGGGACTACACGCTCTTCGTATAATCAAGATTCTCCATGTCAAGAGTACTATATCGACTATCAGATTCCTATGTCTATGATAGATGCTTCCAGCTATGGAGGACCAAAGCTTGAAAGAGATACTCCTATCTCTATGCTTTTTTGTACGGCAAACAGCTTGAACAATCCATTCCAAAAAGATTGTGCTATCAATAACGATTGGATAGCTGATCCCAATAAACCCGGACCATTTGGCGACTATATCAGTTTCAGTAAGGAAGAACCATACGAGCAGCCTATTGTGGATGATATAGGGGCAAGCGGGTGTAATCCGACAGTTTTGACTGCGAAAGTAAAAGATGTTATTGCTATTGTTGATGGAGAGGCTATATCATCGGTAAGTGATGTAATATTTTTCTATTATAGAGATGACAATGGTGATGGTGTAGCCAATGATGGAAATGAGTGGACACAGATAGCAGCTCCTGCAATACGAACAAGCTTTACAGACTGGATGGTAAACTGGGACTCTACAGAGCTATTTAAAGGGCAATACCTTATAGGGGTACAGGCAATCGATAATCCTACAATAGTAGATGATGATATGAATGCCAGTGCCAAAATCAATCGTACGTTCTCATATCTTTCTGAAGCAGAAGTAAACGCATCTATCCTGGCTGCGGGGGCAACTTATACCGATGGAAATGAGATTTGGCATGCAAATCCGGATATCACTGGTGTCAAGAGTATATCGCTTGCAGTCAATACCTGTGGTGTTGCACCTACGATTGAAAAATACGCATCTATAGAAAATCTTCTTGCAGGTGAGGATGTTAACTTTACGATTGATATCAATAACTCTACAGGTTTTGATCTTTATGTCTCACAAATTTCAGATGTGCTTCCAAACGGCTTTAGTTATAAAAGCCTAGTCAGTCTTGAGCATAACGGAGCACCTATTACTACAAGTTCTGCTCCTCTAGCAGGAGAGACAGGAACAATAAGCTGGTCTTTTGATGAGATCGTTCCAGACGGTGGTCAAATCAAACTTATATTTACTGCACAAGCAACAACTACATCAGGATCATATACAAATACTGCATATGCACAAACCAGCTATGGGACAATCTTGAGTGATCCTATACCTATACACGTGGATGGTGCGAGGATTTCCCTCTCTAAAACACCTAGCAGCTATTTTGTCGCACCCGGTGAAAGTCTTGTATATACTTTAGGATATGCCAATGACTCTAGTATCGTGGTGACGGGTACAGAGCTTAACGACACTTTGCCTATAGGTGTGAGTTGTAATACCTACTCGATTAATGGGGGAGCCGCAATAGACTGTTCCGGTATGGGTAATACTATCAATATACCTCTAGGTATCCTGGGTGCATTTGAAAGCGGATCGGTTGAGATGAATGTTACCGTAGATATCTCATACAGCTCTACAACTCTGCTTAATAGTGCAATACTTACCGTCACTGCGCCGGATGGATCTGATGTCAATAAAACTGCAGAGAGCAAGATCGGTGTAGATATACCTATCGCAGCATTTACTCTAGAAAAAACTTCTGATATAGACTTTGTTTCTTTAAATAATAATGTTGAATATACCTTAACGTATACAAATTACGGTGATGCTGATGCTATGGGAGTGATGCTTACTGATACTTTGCCTATAGGAATGACTTATATTTCATCGGTGCCTTCCGCAATAGACAATGGTGATGGAACATATACGTGGGATCTTGGAACGGTTGCAGCAGGCAGTAGCAGCAGTGTGACTATTATTACAGAGGCAACAGAAGATGCTCTGGTTACCGGTGTATTTACCGGTGAAAACCCAGCCAGAAACAATGCAGAGTTATCATGGAGCGGACCTGCAGGCGGTGGCTCTGTAGATGCTTATAAAGATGTAGGTATTGATAGTGAGACCTGTCAGGCATTTTATTATACGGATATTACCGGTGATGTTGGAAATGCAGGTACACAGTTATTGGCACAAAGTTCGATCATAAATGCATCGACCGAACACAACGTGACCTTTAGTACAAACAACGCTACTGAGCATGTTGGAACCTATTATATGGAACCTGTGGCATCCACTGCCATCAACAGCGCTGATTATACACGTTTTGAAATATTATTAAATTATACGTCATCTGTTGTTGCAAATGTTAATTTTACCGTGGCAGTGTATGATTATAACCCGGCTGATGGGACGACTATACTGATTCAGTCAGGACTGACTGCCGGTTCAAACGGAAATTCAAATAAAACGATCTTAATGAGTGTAACCAATCCATATACTATCCCGGCAGGACACCGTATACTTTGGGATATTAATGCGACATCATCAAAAGTTACAACGCTCTCTTTCAACGTCAATAATATGCAAAACAGATCACTTTTATGTAAGACAGCTCCAGCTGCTATGAGTATTTCCAAGACAGTTGACCTAGCCAATGTCACAGCAGGTATAGATACTGCTGTGACATATACGATCGACTACGCAAATATCAGTGGAACAGATGTGACCAACGTGATTATTACAGATATACTTCCGTCAAATGTTACGATCACAAGTTCTACACCTACCGTAACATCCTACGTTGGACAGGTAGCTACATTTGATATCGGTACAGTTGCCAGCGGTACAGGCGGTCAGGTCATTATCAATGCTGTCATTGGCGCTGCAGCAACAGGTACCCTGAGTAACTTTGTTGCTTTAAGCAGTGACAATGCAGAAGATGTAAATGATACAGCGATGACAAGTGTAGGTCCGCTTTCATCCATGGCACCGTCTCTTACAATAAGTAAAACGGTTGACAAAACATATGTGAGTGCAGGAGAGATACTTACTTATACATTGAAAGTTGTCAATACCGGTGGAGAAGCAACAGGTATCACAGTTACAGATACAATCCCCCAAAAGTCATATTTTGATTACGTGGATAGTTCGATTGCTGGAAGTACAGATGGTTCAGGGGTTGTAGTACCATCGGATATTAACACTCCTGATCTAAGCTGGGAGATCAGTAGTTTGGCTCAAGGAGAGGTAGCGACGCTGACTTATGAGATGAAGGCTTCTTCTTCAGGTGTACCAGTAGGGGTAACGATACTTGATAATACTGCGGTAATTTCTGATAATGAGTATTGTACAGCTACAAACGTATCTGGATGTACGAGTAATACGGTTAGTATTACGTTGAGCGGTAACCCTGTACTTAATATCTCTATTGTACCGGATTCCGATACGAAGTTTCCGGGTGAGACAATCACCTGTACGGTAGATTATAATAATACAGGTTCAGCAGATGCAAATAATACAAAGATAGTGATACCTGCGCCAAACTATACGATGATAGACCCTGCTTCACTACCTGCAGGTGTAAGTTTTGATGGTACGAACAATCAGATTATCTATGATCTGGATATTTTAGCATCAGGAGAAAGCGGTACATTTACCTTTGATGCGGTGATTGCTGAAACTATGCCTAGTGGTACGACCGATATTATGGCTGTGGCAACAATCTCTGCAAGCAATGCACTAAGTGATATAGATAATGCTAGAGTTACAGTAAATGCGGGTATAGATCTTACAGTTGATATCTCTGGCCCAGTAAGTGGTACTTATCCTATGGCGACGGTAGAACAGAATGTATCAGGGGCCACTACAATAACAATTGATGATACTGCAGGGTTCTCAACAGGAGATGTGATTAAGATAGGAGGGCTGTATACGGAAATCCTATCAATCACAGGATCGACTATAGAACTTGCTGATGCTGTTACCGTCAATACAGGAGATAGTATTATTGGTAGTGTCATCTACAATGTCGTATATCGCAATCATGGTGATTCTGATGCTACCGATACCAATTTGACAGTGAATATCCCGACAGGTATGGAGTACTATGCTTCAGAAATACCGGCAGATGCAAACCCTGCAGAAGGAAACAGTGGTAATGTGGTTTGGAATATCGGAACGGTAACTCCGGATCAGAGCGGTAGTTATCAGATCACTGTTTTCCCATCAACTAGAGGAAATTATACACTTACTACGCATATCGTAAGCAATGACACAGTTGACAATGCGGAAAGTAATAACAGTGATGAGATAACAACTGTATTTGGTGGGATCAAAGTCACAAAGAGTACATCAACACCGTTGGTTGTTCAACCGACAAGTGCTACTGAAAATGTCAATTATACGATTACTATTACCAATACATTGGATATCAATGTATCTGATGTAAATGTTACAGATATACTTCCAGCAGGATTTGTTTATCATGTTACAACAAATATCAATGGCAGCCTTTCCCCTGTAACAATAGATGCGACTTATCCTTCACAACCTATATGGAGCGGGATCAAAGTGCCAGCAAGTGGAATTGTGACAATAGAGTTTACAGCACAGATCGACAATACGGTTGGTGCTGCAACATACCAAAATGCTGTCTATGCTATAACTGGTGAGGCCAATATCTCTGTAACACAGTATGATGAACTAAGTAGTACTGCTGAAGATGTAACTGTTATTGACGGTGCAGATGGTTTGATAGAGGGATACATCTTTGAAGATACAAACAACAATCATGTTTATGATTTTGGAGATGTTCCTTTTGTTGGAGTAGAAGTAAATATCACTGATGATAGCAATAGTTCGAGATATTATACTGTGTTCACTGACTCCGATGGATATTTCTCTCGTACTGTAGAAGCAGGGAACTGGATCGTAGATTATGATACAAATGCTATAGATGCTGGTTTAACCTTATATAGTGGGCACTCTGATCCAACCACTGTGACTGTACCTGCAGGCGGATATGTAGAAGATTTGAATGCATACAGTACATTAGTTGCAAGTCCTGGCTTTACAGTAACTAAGACACAGACATCTGGAGCAAATCCGGTTACAGCAGCTGATCAGGTATTAGTATATGAGATCGTCGTAGCCAACACAGGGAATACTGCACTGACAAGTATCAATATCACTGATACGATGCCAGATGGGTCAACACCGGCACTTGGTTTACCGACAGGTGATGCAGGCATAATAGGTATACTCGATGTGGGAGAATCATGGACCTACACTGCAAGCTATACAGTAAAGCAGGCAGACATTAATGCGGGTGTTGACCTGGTAAACGTAGCATCTGTGAGCACTACAGAGGTACCTGGACCTGTGGAGGATAATGCAACGACACCTATTTCTGTTCCAGCTGCAGTTTTACCTATCATTGCGAATAATGACAGCAATCATTCTGTAGATGGATATAGTGGTGGAACAGCTATCGTAGATGTTACTGCGAATGATACACTAAATGGCATAGCGTTTACACTGGGTAATGATGCCAATATCACTAATGTTACAGATCTAACACCATATCTAGATGTCGATCCTCTCACAGGTACTGCTACAGTTCCTTCCGCTACTCCTGCAGGTACCTATAGTGAGACCTATACGATCTGTGAAAATCTAAATCAAACAAATTGTGATGATGCCAATGTAACGGTTACAGTCTTGGCACCGGTTATCGATGCAGTAGATGATGACTTACGCAATAATCCTATCAATGCACAAGCAGGAGGTATCGCTGGAAATGTACTTACGAATGATCTACTTAATTCAGTGCAGGTAAATGCAGGGGATGTAGATATCTCTGTGATTGATGATGGAGGAGTGAACGGTATAAGTATTGATCAGGATGGTAATGTCACAGTACCTTCAGGTATCGCAATAGGTGAGTATACAGTTCTGTATAAAATATGTGATAAGATCAATCCAAGTAACTGTGATGATGCAAATATAACGATACTTATTACACAGCCTGTTGCGGAGGAAGATTCTCAATCTACACCTATCAATACACCTGTGTCCGTATCGGTTTTGAATAATGATCATGATCCTGAATATGATAGGTTGGTGATCATTAATGTTGATACAAGCAGCAGTCATGGAACAGTTTTTTGGGATGAAAATGGTACAGTGATCTACACCCCGGAGAATAATTTTACAGGTGTGGACACTTTCACATATACGATAAGTGATGGAAATGGCGGTACAGACACAACAACTGTTGTAATCACTGTAACGGATCTGGATGACCTTTCAAGTAATTCAGTGACAGCAGTGGCAGACAGTGCGACTACACAGATTAATGTAAGTGTAGATATCCCTGTGATGATCAATGACTATGATCTTCAAGGAGACGACTTCAATATTACAGATATCAATGAAACAAGTAAGTTAGGGGGTATAGTTGTAGTCAATCCTGACGGGACAGTAACCTATACTCCACCAGTGGGATTTGTAGGTTATGATACATTTATTTATGAGATCACCGATGAGAAAGGATCAGTAGATACAGCCATTGTGTCTATACGGGTGGCAGCTATTTTGGATCCTGTGCCAAATGCAGTAGCAGATGCCCAGACAACAGATCAGGATATACCGGTAACGATCAGTATATCAAACAATGATACCCATCCTAATAATGATATTTTGACAGTCATTGATGCAACTAACCCTGCAAACGGTACGGTGGTAATCGAAGCAAATGCTTCTATAACCTATACGCCAAACCCTGGGTTTAGCGGGTTTGATACGTTTATGTATACGATCGTAGATGAGAACGGTGATATAGCAACAGCGGCAGTAACTGTGAAAATTGTTGCTGCTCCTGATGTGATCATAGGAGATGTCACGGTTTATGAAGGAGAAGATCTTATATTTGATGTCAATCTTACCTACCCGTACAGTAGAGATATCAATTTGACACTGGGTACGGCTGATATTACAGCACTGTCAGGGACAGACTACAACGGAACATCTATCAGTGTAACGATTCCTGCCGGGCAGACAAGTGTACAAGCTATTATCCCTTCACTGGAAGATACGACCTACGAGCTGGATGAATATATGACACTTGCAGTAAAAAGTGTCGATGCCGGAAGTGTAGGTAATTATGATGATAACGGTACTGGAACGATCATGGATAATGATACTGTACCAAATGTCATCATCGGTGATGAACGCAAAATTGAAGGTGATATATTAAGCTTTGAGGTGAACCTTACCAATCTAAGTTATGAAGATATAAACCTTACGCTTATTACAAGTGACGGTACAGCTACAACTGCTGACAGTGATTATATACCGGTAACTATCACAGTAGTGATTCCTGCTGGCAGTACAAGTGTTCTTGTACAAGTACCTACTACAAATGATGGCTATATAGAATCAGATGAGACTATTACACTGTCTGTAAGTACACTCAACAGCGGTCAAGTCGGGGATACATCTGATACAGGAACAGGTATCATCGAAAATGATGATACAGGGCCTACGGCTAATGATGACATTCATTCCGGGCAGACAGGGGATCCGGTACAACTAGATGTAACAGGTAATGACAGTAACGGTACGTCAGCTCTAGATGTAAACTCGGTTCGTATTATCGATCCAAATACAGGCAATGAAATCAATGAGCTTGTTGTTCCAGGTGAAGGTACCTGGAGTGTGGAAAATGGTGTGATCATCTTTACTCCGGAAGAAGGATTTGTAGGTGATCCAACACCAATAGAGTACATTGTTGAAGACAGTTGGGGTAACTATGATAAGGCAACAATCACCGTAGATTATCCACCGGTAGCCAATGATGATAATGCAACAGGCGTGATAAATCAAGTGATCAATATTGAAATACTCGCAAATGATATTAACACCTCTCAACCTTTTGATCCTCTAAGTGTAGTGATCGTTGATGCAGGTGTGATCAATAGTGGTAAAGAGTTGGTAGTAGAGGGTGAGGGGATCTGGAGAGTAGAAGATAATGGAACGATCACCTTCACTCCAGTAGAAAATTTTGCAGGATATACAACACCTATCCACTATACGGTCAGTGAAGAAAATGCTGTCGGTTCAGTCAATACCTCTAATATCGCTGAGGTGGTCATTCATTATCCTGCAGCTGTCGATGATGTACTTAATACACCGGATGCACCGGGTACACCACAGAGCGTCTCGGTGCTGGATAATGACAGTCTGTGTTTTGATTCTGTTGAACTGACAGAGTATTGTGCATCTGAAGAGAATTTGTGTAGTGATCTGATATTTGTAACGATTATAGATCCGGAAACGAACGCCACTACAGATATGTTGGTTGTAGAGGGAGAAGGTGTATGGATGGTAGATACTAAAGGTGATATCACCTTTACCCCTGATTCAGGTTTTGTGGGTGACCCTACGCCTATTGAATATCAAGTAGGATGCAGCAAAGGCAATACAACTAACCGTGCAACTGTAACGATTAACTACCCACTACTGGTACGTGATGATGAAAGATTGGATAATGACTACGGTACAGTAGTGACACTCAATGATCTGTACAACGATAACGGGGACATTAACACCTCAAGCGTCGTACTTCATTTACCGGATGGATTTATAAATGAACTTCCAAATGCGCAAATGAGTGATGATAACAAGTCTTTGATCGTACCGGGAGAGGGAGAGTGGATCGTCAATACGGATGGAACAGTGATGTTTATACCTGAAATCGGCTTTGAAGATGATCCTACCCCAATTGAGTACAGTGTAGTAGATTACAGTGGCACAAAATCCAATTTTGCAACACTGACCGTGAGCTATTGTGATTCACCGCAAAAATCAGACAGTGGAGATACGATGAGTAGTCTCGGCATGCTGCTTATGGCACTTATGACAGCTTTGTCTGGGCTGTACTTTATAAGAAAAGAAGAAGAAAGTAGAGGGTACTAGGATGAGAGATATAAGAAATAAACTTGTATGGACAACAATAGCAGCGATGGTCCTACAAAATACATTGTATGCAGGAGGAAAGAATATTGCTCCTGTTCTGTCACCGGTAGCAGAGATCCCTCAGTTTCGTGATCCATCTCCTTGGTACATGGGGGTAGGTCTGGTAAAACTCAACTATAATGGATGCAGAAGCAACTGTGAGTTTGAAGATATTACCTACGGAATGATGGTTCGTGGCGGATATGAGTATAACCAGCATATCGGGCTTGAAGCCAGAGGTATATGGACAGGTTGGGAAGCCGAAGGCGCAGAGCTTGAACACCATTTTGGAATCTTTCTTAAACCAATGGCTCCGGTAGGTGAAGATTTCAATGTGTATGGACTTTTAGGATACGGTAAGACAAAGATCGGCGGATCGTATGAGAGAGCAGCTATGGATGAGAGCGGTTTTTCGTGGGGTGTAGGTATTGAATATGATCTTTCAGGTAAAGAAGATGATAAAGAAGAATACACAATTTACGATAGAGCATTTGACGGTCAAGCAGATCAGGAGAAGGGGTGGGGAATTTTTATAGATTACGAAGTACCTTTGGTGAACAAACAAAATGCCGGTGGAGGTGATGTTGATCTGTATGTGATTAGTTTCGGGGTAACATACGATTTCTAATTAAATAATCTAAAAAGAAAGAAGGTAGTGTTTACAAACTACCTTCTAAAGCTCTTTTCTTAAACTTTTTATACCTATAGAGGTATGATTTACTTTCAATTAACTTGACATAAGTATACTTTTTTCTAATATTCGATTAGGAGCGTACTTTGAGTCAGGTCATACAAAATATTAAAAAAGAAATTTCCAAAGTTCTTGTCGGACAAGATAAAATGGTTGAAGGATTGTTGGCTGGTCTTTTATGTAGAGGGCATATCCTTCTGGAAGGTGTTCCCGGGCTGGCAAAGACTACAGCGGTAAACGCACTGTCTAAGACACTTGGACTGAACTTTAAGCGTGTACAATTTACTCCAGATCTTCTTCCTTCAGATATTATAGGAACAGAGATCTATGATCCTTCCAATAACTCTTTCAAGATCAAAAAAGGCCCGGTATTCACTAATCTTCTTTTGGCCGATGAGATCAACCGTGCACCTGCGAAGGTACAGTCGGCATTACTCGAAGTAATGCAGGAACGTCAGGTGACCATCGGTGATGATACTTTTAAGATCGATCTTCCTTTTTTGGTTATGGCTACACAAAACCCAGTAGAACAAGAGGGAGCGTATGAGCTTCCTGAAGCACAACTGGATCGTTTTATGATGAAAGTAGTGGTAGGCTATAACACAAAAGAAGAGGAGCTGGAGATCGCCCGAAGGGTAGCCAATAACGGTTTTGAGGAGATCCATCAGGTTGCAAGTCTTGATGATCTTGAGACGATCCGTAAAGAAGCACTTGGGGTACATATGGATGAAGAGGTTGAAGCTTATATCATAGAACTGGTGCATGCAACACGTGAACCAAAAGAATATGGGCTTGAAGAGCTTGAATCTTATATTGAGTTTGGAGCAAGTCCAAGAGCAAGTATCGATATGTATAAGGCTGCACGTGCAATTGCCTACTTAAAAGGTCAGGATTATGTTTCACCTATCGAGGTGGCATATATCGCCAAAGAGGTCCTTCGGCATCGTATCATCCTCAGCTATGAAGCACAGGCTGAAGATATCACACAAGATATGATCATTGAAAAGATTTTAGCGGCAGTACCGATCCCATAGGTATCAAAGTATGAATCAAGCAGCTAAAAAGATCGTTCTCAAAACCAAAAAGCAGGTCTATGGTGACATGCTTGGAAATAATGCTTCATTATTCCAAGGTGAGGGGTTTGAGTTTGCAGAACTCCGAGAATATGTTTATGGCGATGATGTCAGAAAGATCGACTGGAAGACCACGGCGAAGCTGGGAAAACCTTATGTTAAGATCTATAAAGAGGAACGGGAACTCAATGTTGTGGTAGTTTCGATGCTTGGCGGGTCGATGTACTTTGGCACCGTGAAGCAAAAGAGTGATATTATGGCTGAACTGGTTGCAACCCTTGGATTCTCTGCTGTGAAAAACAGTGATCTTTTTACCCATATTCTTTTTGCCGATACGCTCTATGAACGCAGTAAACCAAGTAAAAAACACTTCTCTATTCATAAAGCAGTAGAAGATGTCACAGAGTTTGAACCGTTAGGAAAAGAATCAGATTTTGACAAACTCACAGAGATGCTCAACACCCGTCTCAAAAAGAAGTCTTTGCTTTTTATCCTTTCAGACTTTATCGGAGATATCGATCTCAAACTTTTGAGTGTAAAACATGATGTTGTTGCTGTGATCATCAGGGATCGGTTTGAAGAAGATCCAAGCGAACTTGGTTATCTAAGGCTGATTGATATGGAGAGCAAAAAAAGTTTCGAAAGTGATATCAATACAGGCGCTTTGAATGCATATAAAAAAGCGATCCACCAGAATGATGAGAAGTTGTATAAACAGTTTAAGAAACAGGGAGTACGCTTTGTCAAAGTCTATACACATGAAGACCCTGCATTAAAATTGATGAAATCAATGAGGAGAGTATAATGAACCCGCAACAGCCATCTGATCCGTCTGCACAATTAAGAGATATCAAGCCGCTTTTGGAGATACCGGACAACTCCTTTTATGTCTATTGGGGTTTGATAGGATTTTTTGTTTTACTGGGACTGGGGATACTGTTTTTCGTAGTAAAAAAGTTTTGGGAGAACCGTAAGATCAACCTTGCAAAAGAGTATTTGGGAAGACTAAAGCAGATAGATTGGACGGATAGCAAGCATGCTGCATATGAGGCAACCAAATATGCAAGATTGTTGGCTACCGATGAGAGAAGAAAAGAACTTTTCAGTCAACTTGAACCGATGTTGGAAAAGTACAAATATAAGAAAATGGTTAATGATGTGGACCAAGATACACTCAATCAATTTCATCTCTTTGTGAGGATTACGGATGAGTCAATTTAGTTTTGAGTTTCCCTTTTTACTATTGTTGATCATTCCGTTTTTGATCTGTGCAAAATGGTGTAAAGAGAGAAGTCGCGCGATCTTCTTCCCCCATGTGCAAAAACTGGTAGCCAGCAGTGTACATAAAAGTTCATTACTTCAATTTCTCAAATGGTTTGGAATCGTTTCGGCGATCATTGCACTGGCTTCGCCGGTACTTTCCCATAGCTATACCAATACTAAAAAAGAGGGACGTGATATCGTACTGATCACAGATGCAAGTGAATCTATGCTGCAGCGTGGATTTGATGCTGATGATCCATTGAAAAATAAGTTTGAAGTGGTTAAAGAGGTAGTTGAGGATTTCATAGGTAAACGTGAAAATGATCGTATCGGATTAGTGAGCTTTGGAGCAATCTCCTTCGTGGCTTCTCCGTTGACGTTTGAAAAGGAGTTTTTACAGAAGATCATATCTATGCAGTATATCGGGATGATCAACGGAAAACGTACAGCCATTCAGGATGCTTTGGTGCAAAGTTACAATATGATGAGCAAATCCAAATCCAAATCCAAGATCGCTATCTTGCTGACTGACGGTATGGATAACGGTAGTAAGATCCCGCTGGAAGATGTAGTGAAGATGATCAACAAACAGGATATCAAACTCTATGTGATCGGGATTGGATATCCAAACAGGGATTATGATGCAAACTACCTCAAAGTGTTGGCAGATGCAGGAGGAACACAGGCATATGGGGCTAAAGATGCAAGCGAGCTGAACCGTATTTATGAAGAGATCGATAAACTTGAAGTCACCAAGATCGATGACAAGCGGGTAGTACAGCACACTTATCTTTATATCTATCCTCTGTTGTTTGCAATTCTAAGCCTGCTTTTCTTTATCTATTTTAGAAACAGTAAGGGGGTGTAAGATGACGTTTGCAAATCCTTATCTTTTTTGGATACTTATAGTCCCTTTCATCATCTTTGCGCTTTTGATCTCTACCAATAAAGAGAAACTTTCACGTGTGTTTGATGAGAACGTACTCAAACGTCTCAGTGCCAGTGATGAGACAATCCCGTTGATGATACGTAATATGACGATGTTTGTAGCTATCTTTTTGATGATTGTGGCATTGGCACGTCCTGTGATAGAAAAAGGAGACAAAGTAGTAGATGTCAAAGGTTTGACACTGCTGGTCGGACTCGATATCTCCGGTTCAATGCGCAGTACAGACCTCTACCCAAATCGTTTGGAATTTGCTAAAAAGAAGATGTTTGAATTCTTTGAAATGATGCCTAGTGATGAGATCAGTGTACTTGCATTTGCACACTCATCTTTTATTCTTGCTCCGTTTTCCGCTGATAAACAGACACTTCAGATGATGGTAGAAGGAGTAGATGACAGTTATATCAATATGGGTTCAACCAATTTTAGTGAACTTGGTATGCTGGCAAGTGAAGTACTGGATAAAAAAGAGCCGAAGATCGTCGTACTTTTTACAGATGGCGGGGATGAAGAGGCGATTGCAGGGTTCGCTGATATTCTGGAACAGAACGGAATAGATCTTTATGTTGTACTTGTCGGTACGACCAAAGGAGCACCGGTACTGACAAGAGAAGGAAAACCATTTATACTGGAAGACGGTACTATTGCTATCACTCAGAGAAATGATGCATTGCTTTCTTTAGCAAAGAAAAGCGGCGGTGAAGGTATAGTCGCCGGTCATGGTAAAGAGGATATACAGAAACTGGCTGAAGATATTAAAAATAAGTACCATGACGAGCAGCAAGGTGAAGTAAGGATCAAAGAGAGAGTAGAGCTCTTCTACTATCCTTTAGGAGCAGGATTGTTACTGTTGCTTATCGCTTTAAGCTCTATCCCAAGGAGAAGAAGATGAAACGATTTGTGAGTATTTGTCTTTACTCTTTTGCTACGTTTGCTGTGGCCGGACTGACGGACTTTAAGACCATTGAGGAAGCAAAAAGTGCGTATGAAGCAAAAGAGTATACTAAGAGTGAAGCTCTTTTCAATTCACTTGATAAGGATTTGCCTCAAACCAAGTATGATATCGGTAATGCTCAATACAAATCAAAAAATTATGATGCAGCAATCAAATCATATGAAAATGCACAAGGTATTGATGAAGCAATCAAACAACACAATATCGGTAACAGCTATTTTCAAAAAAAAGCATGGGATGATGCCATAAAAGCTTATGAGGAAGCACTGGAGATTCGAGAGGATAAGGATACGCGCTTTAATCTTGATCTGGCAAAACAAATGAAACAACAAGAAGAACAGAAAAAACAGCAACAGCAAAATCAGCAAAACCAACAGAATCAAGATCAAAAAGATCAGAACCAGCAACAGAAAAAAGAGCAAAATAAAGACCAAAAAAAGCAGGATCAGCAAAAAAAAGAGGATCAGCAAAAAAACAATCAGGAACAAAAAAAACAACAAAACAATCAACCTCAGAACAACCAGCAAAAACAGCAAGATCAGCAGAACAAACCTGGTCAAACAGGTAAAGAGGATCAAAGAAAAAAAGAGGGTAAGGACCCAAAAGAAGAGCCTAAAAAACAGAAAGAAAATGAGCAGAAGGCTCAAGAACAAAAACAGCAAAATGCCAAAGAGAAAAAGTCTGAGGAGCAAAAACAGCAGGAACAGTCTACTTCAGGTGCTCAGGCACAGATGAGTGAAGCAGAAAAACAAAAGGCCAAAGAGATGAAACGACTGATGAAGAAGATGGGAGCTCAGAAGATGCCTACAATGATGTATCAGATGAGTAGCGAAAAAGAAGAGGAGAAAAGCCATGCAAACCCTTGGTAGAGTGATCGTTTTTTTAACACTTTTAGCACAGTTTGTTTACAGTGCAGGTGTAAGTGCAAGTGTTTCAAGCAATGAAGTGATGGAAGGCAATGTTGCTCAATTGCAGATCAGAGCCGAAGGAGATGAAATAGAGTTTCCACAGATCTCTGAGATAGATGGCACACCGGTAGTGGGAACGTCAATACAAAGCAGTCGAAACATGACCTATATCAACGGTGAAATGAAAAGTGAGAAGATCACTACAAAAATCATCGGTTTTGTACCCAAAAAAGATCTGACGATTCCTTCATATACGGTTATGATCGATGGTAAAAACTATCAGACTGAACCGATAAGCATTAAAGTAGTTACATCAAAAGCTCCTCAATTAAAAGCCAATGCACTCTACTCGTTTGAACTAAAAAGTGATAAAAGAGAAGTGATGGCAGGAGAGAGCTTTGTCGTTAATCTCTATGTTTCAATTTCTGATCGAATAAAAGGTGCGAAGCTCTCGGATTTTGTAGATCCTTTGATGCCTGACTTTTACAGCAAAGCTCTAGGCGAGCCAAAACAGTATCGCCAAAACGGTTACACCGTAGTAGAAAAACAGTATCTTTTAACCACAAAAAGTGAGGGGAATTTTACGATCAGTGCTGCAACAGCAAAACTGGGAGAGGCTGATCTCAGACGTCGTGATTTTTTTGGACGTTACGCAACACAATGGTATGATATTGCCTCTAATGATCTGATGATCAAGGTAAAACCACAGCCTCAAAAGAGTGATCTTATCGGTGAGTTTACACTAGATGCAACAGTGGATACTACTGAGGCACAGGTCAATAAACCTGTTAATCTTACAATCAAGATAGAAGGAAAAGGGAATCTGGAAGATTTTGAATTTCCGCCTTATGAGATTGATGGCGTGACGATCTTTTCCGATGATGCTAAGGTAGAGAGCAAAGTGGAAAATGGTGTACTCTACAGCACATATACGATAAGCTTTGCAATGATCTCGGATAAGGACTTTACTATTCCGTCTCATAGTTTTACTGTATACAATCCTAATACTTCACGCCTGGAGACGATGAAGATCGCATCGTATGATATCAAGGTAAAAGGGGATACAAATGCTCTGGTTGCAACGACACCGCCTGCCAATTCAGCATCAAAGGTTGAGCAGTCTTCTCCAAATGCCGTACCTATGGAAGTAAGTACAAAGACTCAAGAATCACAGCCTAATGAATGGTGGATGCTGGTTGTATCTTTTGGCAGTGGAATGTTGGTGATGTACCTTTTGTTCAAGTTCTTGGCGGGAACAGAGCATAAAAAAAGAGTATATGGCAACAATGAAGCCCTGCAGATACTCTACCCGCATATTAATGAAGATCCAATGATCGAAGAGATGGTACGTAAACTTTATGCCAGAAAGAACGGAGATAAGAGTATTACTATAGATAAAAAAGTGCTCAAAGAACTTATCAAAAAGGTCCAACGGTAGATATGATACAATATTCCTAAAGCATGAGGAGGGAATATTGTATGAGTCACATTTATTATCTTTATGCAGATGAAAACGACTTATTTGTGGAGGAGTATAAAGAGTATTTGGATGAAAATGGTGTAGTAAGCCTTCCTTTTTCAAAGTTAGAGCATTTTGATATCGGACAAGCATCACATCTTCTTGTTACAGGTACACTTGAAGAGATCAAAGAGATACTTCTGCTTGCCGAACACACAGGTGTTAGTATCGGTATCATTCCCAAACCTGAACAAAAACAGCTCATAAAAACCTTTTATCTTCCATCTGATACAAAAGAAGCGATAGATATTGCACTTATACCCAGTGAAAAGAAGTTAGATCTTCTTTATGCTGAGGATAAAATCGTTTTGCAGGAAGTAGTGATAGGAGATGTGCCTCCTCTTGATCAGTATGAGTCCGTGCTTGAGGGTAAAGGTCTTTGGGAAAGGATCAAGCTTTTCGGTACTACACTAAAACGGGTGAAGTCACTGCACCACAGCTCTTTTCAGGTCATTGATGCTAATGAGAATACGATCAGGTTTTCAGCTGTAGGTATAGTGGTATTAAAGTATCCTATTAAAACTTTTGCATCAAAGCTGATACCTGCGCAACTTTCTGCCAGTGACGGAAGACTCTCTTTGGTTGTTTTATCTCCAGGTTCTATCATACAATATATCGGATACCTCTTTAAATCGCTGGTGTCACGCTTTACACCAAAGAGACTGCCGAATTCAGTAGGCTATCTGCGTTCTTCTTCAGTCAAGATAGGAGCTACCCGAGTAGTCCCTGTCGTTGTTGACTCAGCCTGCGAGCTTCAAACCCCTATAGTCCTTGTAGTAAAAGAGGAGGCTATAGCCCTTAGTGTAGGAGAGAAGTTCTGGCAAGAACAGGGTGAACTTACACAGCCTAAAGACAGTATCAAGCTTGATCATCTTCCTTGTGATGAAGAGAGTAGTGCCTATCTTGAAAATGTGATACCTTTATTTTCACATGCATCCCAGGAACAGTATGCAACCTTGTTTACCAGTTTACGTGAAGAGGCACAGCTTAATTCTACATTTATGACCTTGCTTGTATTGGCTACGATGATCGCCACGTTCGGGCTTTACATAAATTCTCCTTCAGTGATCATCGGTGCAATGCTTTTGGCCCCGTTGATGCAGCCTATTGTGAGTATGAGTATGGGGATGTTGCGTCAGGACAGCACATTGTCGTTAGATGGACTTAAGAGTATTACAATAGGTGTGATGAGTGTACTGCTGACTGCTATGCTTGTCTCTTTTTTTACTCCTATAGAGAATCTTACTTCTGAAATGGTGGGGAGACTTCATCCCACGATTTTAGATCTATTCGTTGCGATCATCTCCGGTGCAGCAGCAGCATATGCAAAAAGCAATGAGAAGATCGTCGGATCACTTGCAGGAGTAGCCATTGCTGTGGCTTTGTTACCTCCTTTGGCAGTGTCTGGTATAGGGCTTGGTTGGGGAGAGTGGCATATGTTTGGTATGGCATTTTTGCTTTTTGTGACAAACCTTGTAGGTATCGTTTTGGCTGCTGCACTGATGTTTATGTTCCTTGGCTACTCTCCGCTGAATATTGCTAAAAAAGGTGTAACAGCATGGATGGTTATTGCGCTGATTATTGCTGTACCGCTTTATGGTGCATTTGGTACCATGAAGGAAGATTTAAAGATTCAGAGCAGGCTTTCAAATACACATTTTTTTATAGAAAATGCAACCATACAATTGACAGATGTAGAACTCTATCATCGTCAAGGTGTTGATGAGATACGTTGTGAAGCGATCACTTCGGATAGACTCTCTACCGATGGTGAAAAAGCTTTAAAAGAGAAGATAGAGTCCCTGGTAGGTAAAGAGATACATGTTGTTGTGACGTTTAGATACCGTCTATAGGATGTCATGCAGTGTATTGGCTTCACTCATCCACTTGTTGAGTGCTTCCCATTCACCATTTTCAACCATATGACGGCATTTTTTAAGCTCGACTTCAAAGCTCTCTATCGCTTCGATGAGGTTGGCCCGGTTCTGTCTAAAGATGTCCTCCCACATATGTGGAGAGGATTTGGCAATACGGCTCATATCTCTAAACCCACCGCCTGCAAGTGCTACGATGCTGCTTGCATCTTCCTGTCTCATTACGGAGTTAGCTAAAGAGTAGCTAAGGGCATGTGGCATGTGAGAAATAAAAGCAGCATGACGGTCATGTTCTTCTGCTCCCATGTAAACTAGCTTCATTCCTATCTCTGAAAAAAGTTTCTTCGCAACTTCTTGTTGATGTGTTCCACTCTTTTCCATATCACATAAAACAACGACTTTGTTTTCATAAAGCTTCGGGATCGCTGCTTTGGGACCGAACTTTTCCGTTCCTGTCATCGGGTGTGCAGTGACAAAGTGCGTACGGATAGATTCAGGAATAGATGAAGAGATCTTTGCTTTGGTGCTTCCCAAGTCAATTACGGTACATTTCTCATCGAGGTCGTGCAGTTGCTGGGAGATAGCGATAATTCCCTCTACAGGAATAGTTAGGATAATGATATCACATTTGCTGATCTCATCAAGGGTATGTACGATCTCATGGACAAGACCAAGCTCAAGTGCTTGTTGTTGATGTGTCTCATTGTGGTCAAGCCCGACAAAGCGGTATGTATTTGATCGTTCCTGCAGTGCAATACTTAAGGAACCTCCCATAAGCCCAAGCCCGATAATTCCGACGTTTGTCATATCCATTCACCTATCCTTATAAAGTGCAGATTATAGCATATTTTGTGAATTTTTATCGTAGGGTTCCCCTGGGGAGTATGTAGACCTCAATAGAAGCTGGATTAAGGTGCGAGATAGATATAAAAAGATACACTATTAGCAAAATTATTTGCAGGACAAGGTTAAAAGGAAATGAAGAAAATAGCGCTTTCTTTGGTATTTGCAGGGACATTACTCATCGCACAAAAAATTAGTCAGATTCAATATGTCGGTCTAGCACATCTTTCTCCGAGCATGGCTACTGAGGTATCAGGAATTCAAGTTGGTGATGAGATGGATATCGCCAAAATCAATCAATCTGTGAAGAACTTTTATGCACAGGGCTACTTTGAAGACGTATGGGTAGAGAGCAAAGGAAATGCGCTTATCTATCATTTTAAAGAGAAGGTAGCGATCGCAAATCTTGAGATCAAAGGATTTGGTACGGGGGATGAGGGTGAGAAGCTTCTTGCAAGTACAGGACTGAAAAAGGGTGATCTATATGACCAAAGACGTGTTAAAGAAGCTAAAAAAGCGCTGATTTCGAACCTTGAAAGTCAAGGCTATTATGATACCGTGGTCGAGGTAACGACTACAAAAGTGAGTGAAAGCAGTGTTTCTTTGGTATTTGATGTCAATAAAGGTGAAAAGATCACTATACAGAAGATGAACCTTGTTGGTGCCAAAGAAGTAGATCAAGGTGAACTTGAGGCTAACTTGGCAAATAAAGAAGTTGATTTTTGGGGATGGATACCGTTTTTGAACGATGGAGTAGCAAAAGTAGATCAACTCGAATATGATTCTTACAGGGTCAAAGAAGCATATATGCAAAAAGGCTACCTCGATGCAGATGTCAGTAAGCCTTTGATGAAAGTGGACTTTGGTTCGTATAATGCAGATATAGACTATCAGATCAAAGAAGGGATCAAGTACAGTATCGGAAAGATCACTATTGCTCAAAATCTCAAAGGCGTAGACTCAAAAGAGCTGATCGAAGAGCTTTCATTAAAATCTGGAAAAGTATTTAACATCAATCGTATGCGTTCAGATATCAATCATCTTAAAGAGAAAATAGGGAACCGTGGTTATGCCTATGTGGATGTAGTTCCTCAAATGCATAAAGATGAAAAAGCACAAACGATCGATCTTAATTATGTGATCAAAGAGGGTGTTCCTGTAACAGTAAATGACGTATTGATTTCTGGAAACAGTGTAACCAAAGACAGGGTTATCCGTAGATATATCTATCTTGCACCTGGTGATAAGTACAATGCGACTGACTTGAAAGATTCAAAAAATGCATTGGGAAGAACCGGATTCTTTGAAAAAGTGGATATTGAAACACAAAGGGTAAGTGAAGATAAGATCAATCTTTTGGTAAAAGTAACAGAAGCTCCGACAGGTACTATTTCTGCGGGAGGTGGTTACGGTTCTTATGAAGGTTTGATGGTTAATGCATCAGTTTCCGATAAAAACCTTTTTGGTTCAGGTATAAGCAGTACAGTAGGTTTTGAACTTTCTAAAATCTCTAAGAACTATAATGTTTCCTTTACAAATCCTAGGGTATGGGATAGTCTGTACAGTTTGGGATTGAGTGTCTATAAACGAGATTATGAATACATCGATTTTAAACAAAATCAGTTGGGTGGTAATCTTTCTCTAGGGCGTGAGTTTTATAGACATTTCTATGCTTCAGTAGGAGTTGGATATGTGGATAACCAGTCAGAAATTAATTCTGATGTAAACTCGACCTACATACAGAACATTTTTTATAATGATAAGTATCAAAAGGTATCAGGGTTTGCCAGTTTGAAGTTTGATAATACAGATGACTATTATCAACCAAGAGAAGGGTTTATTGCAGCTGCCAATGTAGAGCTTGCAAGTTTGAATGGAGACCTTACTCAGGAGAATATCGACGAGGGATATACAGAGTTTGCAAACCTTACGAAGTTTTCTGGAAAGATTGGTGCATATTATGGAATGGCAGAACTTATTGATTATGACTTGATATTGCGTGCAAAAGCCAGATTTACTGTAATTTCAGCAGGGGATAATGAGTATCTTCCTATTGCGGAAAAACTCTTTATGGGTGGTGTAGGATCGGTAAGAGGGTATGACCCTTATTCTCTTTCTCCTACAGTGATTACAGATAATTTAGGTAATAAACGGGCAGCTGCGGATGGTGAACTTCCTAATTATGATCTAAATGAAACGAGCAGCCGTATTGGTGGGACTAAAAGTGCATCGGTAAGTCTTGAAGCAAGTGTTCCTCTTTCTGAAGCTGCAAAAATGAGGTTGGCTTTCTTTGTTGACTATGGTATTATAGGAACGGATCCTATCCCAACAAAAGACGGAGATTTGAAATTTGAAAATATCGCGCGTGCTTCAACGGGTGCTGTAGTTGAGTGGCAGTCAGGATTTGGTCCAATCAATTTGGTCTTTGCCAAAGCAATCAATCCTAAAGACGGAGATAGAACGTCAGTCTTTGAATTCTCTATGGGAACGAAGTTTTAAATCTGCAGAGTGCGTGATCGTCACGTACCCTAAACAGAGAAAGTACCCCCCTTAGCGGGTTATTTCTATCTTTCCTAAATAATTCCCAAGTTCTTATTTTTTGGAAGTTCATTTTGATCTGCGATAATGATCGCAAAAGGGATAGGCTTTTTTAATGCTCTGATCTTCTCTTTTGCAAGATAGAGCGACTTGTCTGAATAGATCACTAATACCTGGTTCTCATAGCTAAACTCTATCTTGGCACTGTTAGATGCTTCATGGATCAATATCGTAAGTTTATAGAAAAAACTAAGCCAAGTAAGGACATTTTTTGAAGGGAGTAAAGATCTATACTCTTTAACAAGTATCCTAGGTACAGTACCATCATTATCTGTACGCAAGAGTAGAGCGATCAATGCCATCTGTTCATGTGTAAACCCGTAGTTTAACTCCTGTATAGCGATATAAAAGGCATGTTTATGAGATCTATAGATTGTTAAGGTTTTCCCTATACTGGAAAGTTTTAATGCGGAGAGAAGTTCATTGAGATATATTTTGTCTATATTGGACTGTTGTAACAGAGTATGATAGAGTGAAAGAGCAATTTGAAGTTTTGCTTTTTTATTTTTTTCTACGTTGACCATCGGTTTAAATCGGCTTAGGATAGACTCAATACTTGGATTCTTACCTTCAGGGAATTTAAGCGTACGTTTATTAAGAGAGCTGTTTAAAAAGATCCCTTCACGTACACCGACGCTGCTTGTTATGACTTCTTCCGCACCCATATATCTTAGCAGTTCATCAAAGATCAAGGTTCCCTCCCTAATCGTATCAAAACGGTTGGGCTTTAGTGGAAAACGCTTAAGTCCTTTTGCTGAAGAACGGTAGACATCTTCAAAATAGCTTTGCTGATCACTCACTGTATAGCGGTAACCATGCAGCTTGTCAAGAGGATATTCTGTTGATTTCATAATCGATCTTGAAAGTGCCCTTGCCGTACCTCCTATACCTATAGCCCTATGATGCTTAAAGTGTTCAGGAAGTGCATTCAAAGCATTATGGATATAGGCTCTTGCATCTTCTAACGGTTTTCCTTTATCAAAAAAAAGCTCTTTGAGTCTGACTGTACCCAGATTAAGTGAGTAGGTGTCAATAATCCTTCCTTTTTTGATCAGTGCCAGGTCTGCAGAACCACCTCCGATATCGATCGTGATACCTTCACTGACAGGCAAAAGATTGTTTACTGCAATTGCACCATATTTAGCTTCTTTTTCTCCATCAATGACTTGTATGTCAAGTTTAAGTTCTTTTTTGATCCAGGAGACAAATGCTTTACCGTTAGGGGCATCTCTAAGCGCTGAAGTTGCTATACATATAGTTTTAGATGTCTTATATTTTTGAATGGTTTCTTGGAAGGAATGGAGAGTAAGAAATGCACGTTTGATACCGTTAGGCTGCAGGTGACCTTCCTTCTGGTAAGCACCTTCACCTATACGTACTTTGGATTTCTGTTCACAGATAAGATGAAATCCATAGCGGCTTGTCTTTTCATAAATAACAAGTCTGGCTGAGTTAGAACCGATATCGATTATTGCGGTTCTATGATTCATTTTCTAATTGTACTCTTCCTGAATTTTTTCAAACTTGAACATTAGCTCTTCTACGTTTTCGACATTATCCGGATCCGGGATGATACAATCAACTGGACATACAGCAATACATTGAGGCTCATCAAAGTGACCGACACACTCAGTACATCTGTCCGGATCAATCAGATAGATTGGATCATTCTCTTCAATTGCTTCATTTGGACACTCTTCTCTACATGCATCACATGCGATACATTCATCAGTAATCATTAAAGCCATGGTTTCCTCAACTTTTAATTTAAATTTGTTATTTTTCTGATTTATAACCGAAGAAACCTTATGCTTTATTTAAAATAAAACTTTTATAAAATTTATTTAGTTTTTTATTCATAAAAAAGAAAAAGTGTAGAGAAAAGAGCTAAGCCCAATTAGGACTTAGCTTATCTTTTTTGGAAAGCAGAATCGATAACCTCTTCTTCTTACTGTCTCGATGGTTGAAATATCAAGCGGTTTGTCCATTTTTTGTCGGATCTGGTTGATGGCTACTTCAATGACATTTGGTGTAACGAGTTCAGGCTCTTCCCAGATTGCATCAAGTAACTGTTCTTTAGAGACGATTTGATCTTTATGCATTGCCAAGTGAGTAAGTACCTCGAAAGGTTTTCCTTTAAGCTCGATCTCCTCACCTTCATAGATGATCTTTTCTTCTTCAGGATTGATAATAAGTTCATCAATCTCAATAATATTAGAGGCACCAAAACGCAGTTTTGCTTCTACACGTACAAGAAGAATGTCAAAGTCTAAAGGTTTACGTATAAAGTCATCTGCTCCACCGCGTAGTGCTTCAATCTCATTATCTTTCCCCAATCTATCGGAGAGTACAATCACTGATGTTTTATGTGCCTCTTTTTTGATCTCTGCGATAATCTCGATACCAGTCTTATCGGATTGATCCCAGCTGAAAAGTACGAGATCATAATTCCTGATATCAAGCATATATCTTGCATCGTTAATATTTTCAGCGATATCACACTGATAATTCTGTGAAGTTAGTACATCATTTAAAGATTTACTTAGTTCCTCATCTTTCTCTATGATCAATATTCTCATAGTGAAGCTCCTTTTTTCATACTTCAGTAAACTATATATGCCACATGCAGGCTCATCTACCTCTTCGTCTTAAGATATAGACCTAATATCCAAAAAGTTAAACTTTGCTTAATTATAGCATAATATATAGTTGTTATGAAAGTTTTTTTTAAGAATTAAATTCCCAGAAGTGACTTAGTGCTACAGAACACTCAGAAATAATGTCAGGTTTTGAGATTTTTAGCTTAAGTGACGTGATTTGGTGATAGTGTTCAAGCAGTTCTTCTTTGATTCCGAGCAGTGCATCTTCAAGGAGCTCGTAACGTTTATTTTTGATGTGTATTGTGATCATTTCTACTATCTTGGCATAATCAAGAAAAGTATCTTCATATGTATAGGTTGCCTCTAGATCCACAATGATCCTTTGCGGCCGTTCCCGTTCAAAATCAAGCAGACCTATAATAGCTTCAAAGGTCAATGCTTCGATATGAATCGTCATTAGACCTTTCCTTCTTCTTTTTTGAAAAGTCTAATGATATTTGGTATATGTTTATAAAAGATTACAAATGCGATGATCCAGATAGGAGCATGTGAAGTAATCCCAGGAACTTCAGGGTAGATCACGTAAGAAGCGATGATAAAGGCTATAAGACCGATCAGTGAAGAGATTGAAGAGATTTTAAGACCTTTGGCAGCAACAAGCCATACGACAATAGCGATCAACGCAGGAATCGGCATCATCACGAGCAATACACCAAAACCGGTAGCTACACCTTTCCCGCCCTCAAATGCCAAAAAGATTGAGAAACAGTGGCCCAAAACTGCAAGTACCGCAATGGTCCAAAGTACTCCTTCCGGTGCACCTAGATATTTAGCAATGAGAATAACTACTATTCCTTTGATCGCATCTAAAAAGAGTGTGATTGCTCCCAGTTTTTTTGCAAGTTTGGGATCTTTCTCCTTGACAACTCTCAGTACATTGGTTGCTCCGATATTACCACTACCTGCTTGTTTGATATCAACACCTGCAAACTGTTTTGCCAAAAGGTAGCCAAATGGTATACCCGCGAGGATAAAGGCTGCAAGATAAAGTAGTATATTTTGGTTACTTAATAGATCCATATGTGATTTCCATTTTCTTGAGATAGTGCAATTTTATCCGAATTTAGATAAAATCATACTATTCTCGGGTTTTTTAAAAAAGCCCCTTAGTGACACTGAAGGATAGTAATGAGTATAGATTATAGAGCTGAGATAAAAAGGCTTAAAGAAGAGCTGGATGTCACGGTAGTGGCACACTACTATCAGCGCGATGAAGTATTTGAGATGGCCGATATCACAGGTGATTCACTGGAACTTGCACGAAAATGTAAAGCAGATAAGAATCCATGGGTGGTTTTTGCCGGTGTAGGATTTATGGGACAGAGTGTGAAGGTCATTGCTCCTGAAAAACGTGTATTGATGCCTAAGATTGCTTGTTGTGCGATGGCAAGAATGATCGATGGAAGTTACTTCGATGACAGCGTAGAGTATATGGTAAAACATGGGATCGCCAAAGAGAATATCCTACCGATTACTTATATCAACTCCGATGCATCGGTGAAGGCAAAAGTGGGTGAGATGGGAGGACTTGTCTGTACCTCGTCTAATGCCTATAAGATTATAGAAAAAGGTTTAGAGAGCGGCAAAAAGATCCTCTTTGTCCCAGACCGTTGCCTGGGGCAGAACTTTGCAAACAGCATGGGGCTTAAGTCATGTGTAATCGGTGAAGGAGAATGTGATCCTCAAGAAGCCGATGTGATATGCTTTAACGGTTTTTGTTCGGTACACCAGCTCTTTACGGTAGATGATGTGGAGTTCTATCGTAATAAGTATCCGGGTATCAAGATCGCTGTACACCCAGAATGTGATCCTTCAGTGGTTAAAATAGCGGATTTTGTAGGATCTACTTCACAGCTTATCAAATATGTTAACGATCTTGATCCTGAAGAAAAAGTGGCTGTAGGTACAGAATATAATCTGGTCCACCGTATGAGAGAGAAAAATACCTATGTCCTCTCCTCAACCAAGCCGGAATGTCCAACGATGAATGAGACGACACTGGAAGATCTCTACTTGACACTGAAATCAATTGAAGATGGCAAACCTATGAATGAGATCATTGTAGATCCTCATACTGTTAAGTATGCCAATCTGGCACTAGAACGAATGTTGGCGATCAAATAAAATGATGCTTAAAAGACAATTTATTGAAGCAATGGTAGCAGAAGATGTAGGGAGAGGAGATCTCTTTACCCGTATTAGTGAATCCAAAGCGATCAGGGCTTATATCCTTGCCAAAAGTGACGGGGTATTTGGAGGACGTGAATATCTTGAAGCTTTTGAGAAGATGTATAATCTGCATATCGAATGGGCCATTGAAGATGGTGAAGCATTTTCTAAAGGTGACCGATTAATGGATATCTATGGTCCATCCAAGATCATCCTTTCACTCGAGCGTTCATTGTTGGATGTGGCACTTCATGCAAGTTCTATCGCAACATTGACAAATAAATATGTCAAGGCGATCGAAGGAACGGGAGTGAAACTCCTTGATACACGTAAGACAAGACCTCTGCTTCGTGAATTTGAAAAATATGCAGTACGTTGCGGTGGCGGGTTGAATCACCGGATGGGATTGGATGATTGTCTGATGCTTAAAGACACACACCTTAAAACAATTGATGATTTGGATAGTTTTATGGTAGAAGTCCGTCAGAAGATACCGTTCACATCAAAAGTAGAGATCGAGTGTGAAACTTTTGAGATGGTTCAACGTGCGATGAAAGCCGGAGCTGATATCGTCATGTGTGATAATATGAGTTTGGATGAGACTCGTAAAGTCGTAGCCTTTAGAAATGAAAATTATCCTCATATCCTGCTTGAAGCAAGTGGGAATGTAACACTTGAAACGATCCTTGAGATTGCCGAAACAGGTGTAGATGCAATCAGTTCGGGAAGTATTATCCATCAGGCCAATTGGATCGATCTCTCCATGAAGGTAGAATAGATTGGAAAGCGGAGCAGCATTGCCTCTTCCTTATGAAGAAGTTCAGAATAAAATAGAATCAGCCCAGAGTATCACGATACTTTCCCATATCAATCCTGATGCAGATGCGCTGGGTACAGCACTTGGAATCTACCACATTCTTTCCAGTAACCATAAAGGTAAAAAAATTGAAGTGGTGAATGCTTCAAAAGTATTACCTCGGTATCTGGATTTTTTACCGCATTACCAGAAGATCAAACATAAAATGGATTATGAAAAAGGCTTAGTGATCACGTGTGATAGTGGTAGCTTGGATAGGTTGGGGTTTGATGTGAGCGGTAGAGAACTTATCAATATCGATCATCATCAAAGTAACACGAACTATGGTTCAATCAATGTGGTATTACCTGAGTTAGCGGCAAGTTCACAAGTAGCTTATATGCTCTTTAAAGAACTTTATCCCTTAGATCAGCCTGCAGCTACCTGTTTTTATACTGCCTTGCTCTCTGATACCCGTTATTTTACTACTTCAAGTGTTACTGCAGAAGTTTTAGATGTTGCCAAAGCATTTGTTGAAGCAGGTGTAGATCCGGCTTTTGTTTCAGAGAACTTTACCCAAAGAAAACCTTTAGGTGCATTTCGTATCTTGCAAAGAGCCCTTGCATCGTTAAGTCTACATCAAGAGGCCAGGGTAGCATCACTTTTTGTCACAAAGGAAGATATAGCAGCTTCAGGAGCGACGGTACCGGATATGGATGGCATAGTTGATTATGGCAAGTCATTGGCCACAGTCGAGATCGCATGTTTTGTGATGGAATTGGAAGAGGGGTTACGCATCTCCTTGAGAAGTAAAAGTGTGGATGTTTCAAAAGTGGCGAAGGCTTTTGGCGGAGGTGGACATAAAGTGGCCGCAGGCTTTATGATCCCTTACAGGGAAGGCTACACCATCGATAGAATGATCCAAAGCATTTTAAAGAAAATAGAAGAGTACAGATTACTGGGCTAAAAGTAAAGAGTGTAAGCGTAGATAAAACAACTATCGATACAATTTTACAAAAATAGCTTGATTTAGGATAAAAGATGAGTCGTATACGTAAAAAAAGCAGTAGCGGTAAATGGATTATTATTGTCATTTTCTTGGGGATTGTTCTTGGTGGAGGGTATATTTATACATCACCTGAATTTGAAAGAGTAGCACCTCAGATCACAAGTCAAAATAATTTTTACTGGAACAAAAAAGCACCGTTTCAGATCAAGCTTACCGACAATGTAGGACTTAAATCTTTTACTTTGGTTTTAAGTGATGGAAAAACAAGTGTTATTGTAGGGCAGGGAGAGTTTGAAAAAGGTATAACAGAACGCCTGCTCAGTATCAAATATCCTAAAAGCAAGCTGCTAGATCCCAAAGCTAAACATTTGAAGTTGAAAATTACTGTAGTTGATCAAAGTTTGTGGAACACATTTCAGGGAAATCAGAGTGAAAAGATCATTGATATCCAAGTTGACACGAAAATGCCTACGATCAATATACTGGCAAACTCCTATAGTATTACACAGGGTGGGTCGGCTTTGGTCGTTTTCTATGCAGCAGATGAGAACCTGGATAAACTTTATGTAGAAGCAGCCGGCAATCACTTCAAAGTAGAACCGTATAAACAAGACGGGTATTATGCAACACTGGTTGCCTGGCCTTTCAATCAAGATGAATTTGAAGCGGATGTAGTCGCTATAGATCAGGCAGGCAATCAACGAAAAACCAGAATACCTTTTTACCTTAAAACATTTTCCTACAAAGTCTCTTGGATTCAGGCAAAAGACAGTTTCATCGATGGAAAAATCACTGATCTGGCATCTGTAGATTCTGACTACGAAGAGGTTAGTGAGAGACTTGATAAGCTTAAAGCGGTCAATGAAACTATGCGCCTTAAAAATGAGGAAAAGATTCATAAACTAAGCAAAGTGGTATCTGATGAGATGCTTGATAAATGGAAAATAGAGAAGTTCTATCCACTGAAAAACGGTGCAAAGGTTGCAAGTTACGGAGATGAAAGACACTATTACTATAAAGATCAACACAATGAAGTTTCTCATTCTTATCATGTAGGGTATGATTTGGCAAGTACAAAAATGGCGATCATCAGAAGTTCAAATCCTGGTAGGGTCGTTTTTGCCGGATTTAACGGTATTTATGGAAATATGCCGATGATTGACCATGGATTTGGACTTTATACGCTTTACGGACACTGCTCACAGCTTCTGGTAGAAGAGGGCGATTATGTGAAAAAAGATCAAGCTATTGCAAAGACGGGAGTGTCAGGACTGGCATTGGGAGATCATCTTCATTTTGGTATACTGGTTCAAGGGATTGAAGTAAGACCTGTTGAGTGGTTTGATGCAGCCTGGATCAAAAAAAATATTGACAACATCTTTGCTGAGGCTGATAAGATCATCGACAAAAAATAGTCCCGTTATCCTTCAATGAAGAGATAGAATAAAATTTGCATTTTGTAAAAGTATAGAAAATTTGGTATAATGGGCCAAATTTTGTGAAAGGAGAGAGTTATATGCAACAGCGTACGATAAGCAAAGCAGTTGAAGTTGTAGGGATTGGACTGCATAAAGGTGAACCCATCAAGCTTCGATTGGAACCGTTGGATGTAGATGCGGGTATCGTTTTCTACCGTGAAGATCTTGCTTTGAGTATACCTCTCTCTCCTGCTGCCGTTATTGATACAAAAATGGCTACGGTAATCGGTTCAGAAAAAGGATTTATCTCTACTATCGAGCATTTTCTTTCTGCTATTTATGCATACGGGATTGACAATCTCAGGGTTGTTGTAAATGAAAATGAGATGCCGGCAATGGACGGTTCGGCAATTTCTTTTTGCCTGTTGCTTGATGAAGCGGGTATTGTAGAACAAAATGCTCCTAAAAAAGTGATCCGTATCAAAAAAGCTGTGGAAGTACAAGACGGCGATAAGTTTGTTAGACTTACACCTCACCATAGTGCAGAGTTTGATTTCCGTATTAAATTTGATCATCCTGTGATCGGTGACCAAGATCACTCATTTGTATTTTCAACAGAAAACTTTATCAATGAGATTGCACGGGCAAGAACGTTTGGGTTTGCGAAAGATATTCAATATCTACAGAGTCAAAATCTTGCACTAGGGGCTACTTTACAAAATGCTATAGGTTTGGATGATCATAAAGTGTTGAATCCTGAAGGCTTACGTTTTGAAAATGAGTTCGCAAGACATAAGATTCTTGATGCAATGGGAGATATGATGGTTACCGGGCATAATATACTTGGAAAGTATGAATCATTTGCCGGAAGCCACCACCTAAACTATCAACTTACTTCAAAATTATTAGCTGACAGTACAAACTATGAGTTTGTTACGGAAAATGAGCTACAAAGTAGAGAATTTGCCAAATCATTTGCCTGAATACCAGCTACTTGTAATCTCTATATCTACACCGCTCTTGATAGGTGTATATAAAAATAAAGAGTTGATAGAGACCATTTCCAGTGAGAAAAAGACCTCTGAAATACTTCTACCGTTATTGAATACCTATATGGAACGTTATGATCTTTCAAGTATTATCTATACACGGGGACCGGGTTCCTACATGGCAATTAAACTCACCTATATTATGCTAAAGACTATTGAGATCGCACGAGGAATAAAATGCTTTGGATGCAGTGCATTTGCATTGAATAACGGTGCTCCGATCAAAGCAATGGGCAACCTTTATTTTACCAAGGAAAAAGAGACTATAATAACAAAAAAAATTGAGCAGCCGGTCGATGCAAAATTTGCATTGCCTCAAAGTATTCAAGATCTACCGTTAGATGAAGAATCAACACCTGAGTATATAATACCGGCTGTTTAGGAATAGAGAATAGACAATGTTTGTAAGCGTACCAGCCACTTCGGCAAATTTAGGACCTGGTTTTGATACTTTGGGTCTAGCAGTTGATTTGAGAAATGAGATCATTATTAAACCATCAAAGTTTTTATCTATCTCAACTCACGGAGAGGGTGCAGATAACCCTAAGATCAAAAAAAACACTCTTTTTTTAAATATTTTCAATGAAAATTATAAAAGATTGACGAAAAGAACTGATAACTTTCGTTTTGAGTTCCATAACAGAATCCCTATTTCAAGAGGATTGGGAAGTTCTTCTGCAGTAATCGTAGCGAGTCTAAGTGCAGCCTATGAAGCAGCAGGGGTTAAGTACACAAAAAGAGAGATACTCAACCAGGCATTGCGTTATGAAAGCCATCCAGATAATATCACACCGGCGGTGATGGGTGGATTTAATGTCGCATGTGTAGAAAATGGGCGTGTTTATAGTAAAAAAAGACGACTTCCGGACTATCTTAAAGCAGTAGTAGTTGTACCAAACCGTACGATTTCAACCGCAAAGTCAAGAACAGTACTGCCAAAAATGTACAAAAAAGAGGAAGCGGTTTATTCGCTTTCAAGATCATCCTATATGACAGCACTTTTTATGTCTGAATCCTGGGATTTGTTGCGTATTGCTGCTAAAGACAAGTTGCATCAGTCCAGACGTATGAAAATGATGCCGGAACTTTTTGATGTACAAAAACTGGCATTAAAACATGGTGCGTTGATGAGTACGCTTTCGGGGTCGGGTTCGACATTCTTTTCTTTGGCCTATGAAAAGGATGCACCTAAAATTGCTCAGTCGCTTCGTTCTCGTTTCCCACAATATAGAGTTTTAATCCTGGACCTTGATAACTATGGTGTTATCACCAAGGATTAGAACAGCTTAATTCTAATTGGGTATAATACGCGAATGAATAAATCACAGCCTATACGTATGTGTATTAGTTGTCGGGATAGGCAGCCTCAGAGTAGCCTGTTACGACTGAAGATAGCCGACAAAGATATCACAGCTTATGATGGCAGCGGGCGCAGCTTTTATCTTTGTGATGTATGCAGTAAAAATCAAAAAAAAATCAAAGGCTTAATCAAACGTTTCAAGCAAGATGAGGAACGGTTTTTTAAGCTTTTAGAGGAGTTAATGAAGAATGGATAAAGTAAGAATCCAAGAGATAGCATTAGAAGCAGGACTATCTAATAACGAACTGCTGGACAAAGCTAAAGAGTTAGGTTTTGAAGTAAAAGCAGCCAACAGTGCAATCAGTATGGACGAAGCAGGGATACTTGTAGACTATGCTATTAGCGGTACGCTGCCAAAAGGGTTTAAAAAACCAGAAGAGAAAAAACCAAAAATTAAAGTGGTAAAAAAAGAAGAGCCTAAGTCTGAAGAGCCTTCAGCAGAAGAAACTGTAGAGACTACTGAAGTAAAAGCGGAAGTTGAAAAAGAACAGGCTGCACCAATAGAAGAGAGCAAAGCTGAAGAGCCTGCTGCAGAAGAGAAACAGGCTCCTAAAAAAGTGGCGAAGAAACGTAAAGGTATTTCTGTCGTTACACCACAAGAGGAACCTGCAGCGCAAATTCGAAAAGCTTCAGAGGAAGAGGCTCCGATAAAGAAATCTCTCTCAAGAGGCGGGATCAAAATCGTTCGTAAAGCAAAACCGGAACCGGTAAAAGTAGCTAAAAAGATTTCACTTGAGCAGACGGGTTCAGAGCCAGTTGCCTCAAAGAAAAAACCTAAAAAAATAGCTGAAGCCAGAGAGACCGGAGAGAAACTGGATATCTTTAACGGCGATATCAGTTCAGATATCAGTTCAGGATTTGGTGAAGAGGAAGTAGTACTCTTAGACTTTTCAGATAAAAATATTTATGAAGAGATGCAAAGACAGGAACAAAAGCGTAAAGAAGAAGCGAAAAAACGTGAGAATGCAGGTGTAATGGGTGGTAAGACAAAGCAGGCATTCCGTCCTCAGCAGCAGCGATCTCTTAAACGTGGCGGTAAACGCAAGAAGTATGTCAAAGAGGTAAGTACAGAAGTTGTAACTTCCGTTGAGATTCCTGAAAACGTTAGGGTTTACGAGTTCGCAGAGAAGGTGAACAAGTCAGTAGGAGATGTTGTTAAAGTACTCTTTGCACTCGGTATGATGGTAACGAAAAACGATTTCCTTTCAAAAGATGAGATCGAGATTCTTGCTGAAGAGTTCGAAGTAGAAGTGACTACAATGAACCCGCTTGATGAACTTGATTACGTAGCAGCATATGATGCAGTAGAAGATGAGCAACTAGAAGAGAGACCACCGGTTATTACGATTATGGGGCACGTCGATCATGGTAAGACATCATTGCTTGACAAGATTCGTTCTGCAAAAGTTGCAGACAAGGAAGCAGGCGGAATTACCCAACACGTAGGTGCTTACCAGGTAGAAAAAGACGGTAAGAAGATCACATTCGTGGATACTCCGGGTCACGAAGCCTTTACTGAGATGCGTTCACGTGGTGCTCAGGCGACAGATATCGTCATTATCGTAGTCGCAGCAGATGATGGTGTAATGCCTCAAACAAAAGAGGCAATTTCGCATACAAAAGCTGCAGATGTACCGATGATTATAGCTGTGAATAAAATGGATAAACCTGCAGCAAACCCGGATAACGTTAAAGCACAGCTTGCGGAGATGGGAATCACACCTATTGATTGGGGTGGAGAGTACGAGTTTGTTCCTGTATCAGCACATACCGGTATGGGGATTGATGATCTACTTGAGACAATTTTGCTTCAAGCTGAAGTAATGGAATTGGAAGCTGATCCGACACGTAAAGCGAAAGCGGTTGTTGTAGAAAGTTCTTTGGAAAAAGGGTTTGGACCGGTTGCAAACGTGATCATTAAAAATGGTACACTTAGAGTAGGTGACAATGCGATCGTAGGTAAAACATTTGGACGTATCAAAGCGATCAAACTTGACGATGGAACAAACGTTAAAGAGATCGGTCCAAGTACACCTGCTGCAATTGTCGGTCTGAATGAAGTACCGGGTGCCGGTGAAACATTGATCGTGACTGATAGTGAAAAAGAAGCAAGAGAATTGGCAGAGAAGAGAGCAGAATATGAAAGGGAGAAGCAACTCTCTAAGAGTACGAAAGCTTCACTAGATGATCTTTCTGAACTGATTGCAGAAGGTAAGCTCAAATCATTGCCTGTTGTCATCAAAGCAGACGTACAAGGTTCTCTTGAAGCGATCAAGGGAAGTCTTGAGAAGCTTAAAAATGAAGAGGTTAAGGTCAATATCATCCATGAAGGTGTGGGTGGCGTAACTGAGAGTGATGTGACTCTTGCTAATGCTTCTGAACACTCAGTTATCTTAGGGTTTAATGTACGTCCGACCGGTGCAGTGAAAAATAAGGCTAAAGAGTTGGGTGTAGAGATCAAGTCATACTCTATTATCTATGATCTAATCGATGATGTGAGAGCATTGCTTGGCGGTATGATGAGTCCTGTTATCTCTGAAGAAGTTACAGGTCAAGCTGAAGTGCGTGAAACATTTGTAGTTGGGAAAATAGGTACAATTGCCGGATGTAAGGTAAGTGACGGTGTGATCACAAGAGGAAGTAAAGCTAGACTAATCCGTGACGGTGTTGTTATCTATGAAAGTAAGATATCTTCACTCAAACGTTTCAGTGAAGATGCAAGAGAGGTCAAAAGTGGATACGAGTGTGGTATTATGCTTGAAAACTACAATGACCTTAAAGAAGGCGATGTAATCGAGACCTTCAAAGATGTTGAGGAACAGGCAGTATTATAATGACACAAGAAGAGATCAAACGCCACCGCGTAGAGTCAGTGTTGAAGGAAGTAATTCCTGAGGCTTTGTCTACACTTGATGATGAACGTATCAACTCGTTACTTGTCACTGAAGTGGTCTGTTCAAAGGGACGTAGCGATGCTAAAGTCTATTTGGATAAATCGTTCTTAACTGAAAAAGAACAAAATGAAGCATTGCGTCAACTTCGTTCAGTAGCTGGTTATATACAGAACCATTGTAAACAAAGTGAGGGCTGGTTCAAAGCGCCCCGTCTTACATTTGAGTTTGATGAACAATTAGAGAAGCAACAGCGTATGGAAGATCTGTTTGCACAGATAAGTAAAAAAAAGGGTGAGAGCGATGAGTAAGGTTGAAGATGAAATTGCAAAGATTGTTGAGGCTAATGGTGCATCACTTTACGGGATAGAGACAGTCACTGAATTTGAAGAGACTATCTATCGTGTGCTTATCACCAAAACAGGCGGTATAACACTTGATCTCTGTGCGGATATCTCTAATGCACTCTCTCCTTTTTTGGATGTGAATCCACCACTCAGCGGTAAATATCGTTTAGAAGTAAGCTCACCAGGAATTGAACGTAAACTTACAAAACCTATTCATTTTAAAAATGCCATCGGTGAGAAAGTTAAAGTTAAGGTAATGGGTGGAGAGAAACTCAAAGGCGAGCTTAAAAGTGCGGACGATGAAGGTATCACTGTAACAACGAAACAAGGTGATGAATCTTATCGTTATGATGAACTAGGAACTGTAAAAACGTATTTCGAATGGTAAGATCGGGGGAGATAAGGAGCATATATGCAGTTTGATGAATTCTATATGCAACTTGCTCTCAATGAAGCATGGAAATATCAAGGACTTACCTATCCTAATCCGGCAGTTGGTGCTGTAATGGTTGAAAATGGCAAACTTCTCAGTATAGCAGCACATCAAAAGGCAGGTACTTCCCATGCTGAAGTGTTGGCATTGATTGCCGCATATGAAACATTAAGTGGAGAAAAGATTGAGTTTGATCCACTGAATTCTGAAGAATCACATGATTTTTTATTAAAACTTCCTCCAAAATTCTTTGCTAGCTGCACCATATATGTTACCTTGGAACCATGTGCACACCATGGCAAAACACCTTCATGCGCTTCTCTATTATCAAGGTTGAAACTTCAAAGAGTGGTGATTGCAACATGTGATCCAATTAAAGGACATGACGGTGGGATGAACTTACTTCAAAATGTTACATTTGGTATTTTAAGGGAGAAGGCAGAAATACTTCTTGAGCCTTTTAAAATATGGCAGAAACGTGCATTTGTACTCTTTAAGCTTGCACAAACATCCAATGGACGTATCGGTGGAGGTTATCTAAGTTCAAAAGCTTCTTTAAGCCATGTTCATCAGTTAAGAGAAAGGTGTGACATACTTTTCATAGGTGGAAACACTGTTAGGGAGGATAGGCCGACACTTGATTGCCGTTTTACAGAGGGGAATGCACCCAATGTAAAGATATATTCGCATACAAGTGATTTTGACAGTGAGATACCGCTTTTCAAAGTGCAAGATAGAAAGGTAGAGATCACAGATGATCTGTCATTTTTAGATCAGCCTTCATTTGTACTGGTTGAAGGAGGAGAGGGGATGCTTCAATCACTACAAAAGAAGATCGATTGGCTGTTGATTTATCAGACTCCTAAGCTCTCTACAAATGCTTTATCCTATAATATCGAGATGAATTTAGATTTTCTACATACTGAAAGAATGGGTGTAGATATGATGATATGGAGTAAACAAGTTGGGTATTGAAAAACTGACCAATAAAGTAGAAAAACAAGAAAAGATCGTCAGTATGTTTGATGATATTGCATCAACGTATGATCTCGCAAATAGAGTATTAAGCTTCGGTATCGATAAACAGTGGAGAAGAAAAGGATGTAACAAAGCTTATGAGATATTGGGCAAAGATACATTGACGCAGATTACTGATGTGGCGACAGGAACGGGTGATCTATTGATCTTCTGGAGAGATATTGCAAAGCAAAGAGGGATTGACGTAAAGAATTTTGTTGGGGTTGATCCCTCAGTCGGGATGCTTAGTGTTGCTAAAGAGAAAGTAGATTTTGCAATATTCATAGAAGGAAAAGCACAAGAGCTTCCAATAGAAGACGAGAGTACAGATATCATCTCTATCTCTTATGGTATCCGTAACGTTGTAGATAGAGTAGAAGCGTTACAGGAATTTTACCGTGCATTAAAGCCGGAAGGAATCGTAGTGATCCTGGAGTTTACAAAGCAGGATAGAAGTGGCATTATCAATAAGTTTGTTGATTTTGGCATGAAAAAAGTACTACCAAGAGTAGGTGGAATCATTTCTAAGAATTATGAGGCTTATAAATATCTTCCAGACTCCATTGAGGAGTTCTTAACGACTGAGATGCTTGAAAAAGAGCTCCAAGAAGCAGGTTTTGAGATGAAATACGTGAAGTCCTTTTCCATGGGTATTTCTACACTTCTTGTTGCTCAAAAAGTTTAATCCAAATAAGGAGACCAGATGTCACAACCTATGATGAGTGTCTCCTCTCTCAATACCAAGATCAAATCCCTACTAGAAGCAACATTTATGCATATCCTTGTTGAAGGAGAAGTGGCTTCAGTAACTTATCACACCTCAGGCCATGTCTATTTTGCTATCAAAGATAGTGAATCCTCTATAAGATGTGTAATGTGGCGGTCCAATGTTGCTAAGATGAAGTTTCGTCTAGAGCAGGGGATGCATGTTGTAATAGAGGGATCAGTCGGTGTTTATACTCCTCGTGGAGAATACCAGTTTTATGCAGTCAAGATAGAGCCGTATGGACAAGGTGCTTTGGCATTGGCCTATGAACAGCTTAAAGAGAGGCTCAAAGCCAAAGGTTACTTTGATATTACACGTAAAAAAACGGTTCCAAAAATTATACAAAAGCTTGTATTGGTTACAGCCAAAGAGAGTGCAGCTTTACATGATATGCTTAAGATCATTCAGAAGCGTTGGCCACTGCTTGAAGTAGTGATTGTAGATACTCTAGTACAAGGGGAGAATGCAGCGCCACAGATTGCAAGAGCACTTACCTTTGCAGATAGACTGGAAGCTGATGTTGTCGTCGTAGGACGTGGAGGCGGAAGTACAGAAGATCTCTGGGCATTCAATGAAGAGATTGTTGCAGATACGATTTATGCTATGAATACTCCAGTGGTCAGCGCAGTAGGGCATGAAGTTGATGTCATGATCTCTGATTTTGTTGCTGATTTACGTGCACCGACACCCAGTGCTGCTATGGAGATGATTCTTCCTGATGTACAGGAAATAATGTATGCATTAGGTGAATTGCAGGAACGTTATAGGTATATATGGCAAGAAAAGATTGCATACAAAGAGAGAGCATTGGCACATCACAGTGAACTGATATTACGCTCATCGCCATTACGAAAACTTGAAGAGACGAATAGAACATATGAACAACTGAAAAATGAATTTCAAAGAGCGATAAATCGTAAATTCGATAAAGAACTCTCTTTACTCCCTGAAATACAAAAAACTTTTTTGCAAAATATAGAATTTGTTCTACAGAACAAACGGGAACTTTTAGGATATTTAGCGAAAAGATTTGAGATGATTGATCCTAAAAAACAATATAAAAAAGGTTGGGCTCAAGTATCATATAAAGGTACATCTATCTCTTTGGATAAGTTAAAGATAGATCAAACTTTTATTCTTGAAGATCAGACATCCAGAGTTGAGGCACTCTGTTTGAATAAGTTAGAACTTGATATATAAAGTTATTCAAGTTGACATAGAATTTAAGTAGAAAACTGATAGTATAGAGTCTTAAAATATTATAAAGAATATAATACTGTAATTATAAGAGGGAAGATGCATCAATCTTTTAAATAAGGCATGTATCTATAAAGGAAGACGTTGAATATAGATGAGTTAAAAACTATTATCATTGAAACTTTAATGAATTTGGATCCTATATTCTTAGTAAGTATCATTATCGTACTGCTTGTCTCTTTTTATCTCTTCAATAAACGTTTAAATAAAAAGCTGCCTGATGCAGCAGACCAATCAAGAAAACTTTTGAAAAAGGTGTTTGATACTACTGATGAGTCGGTTTTAGTTCTCTCTTCTAATTACCAAGTTGTTTATGCAAACGATTTGATAATCAAATTATTAGGCCTAAAACCAGATGATACCTATAAAAAAATCTATCAATCAATTAAAGTAAGAATTAAAAAGAAATGGATGACTTTAGATGAGTTAATTGAAAGTGAATTGAAGGGATCTAAAAATAACTCTTATGAGCAGACAAAGACCCAACTGTGCGTCGAAGATAAAGATACACTACCTATCAATATACATATCATTCAAAATTTTCAAATGGACAATAAATGGAAATATATTGTATCCATACAAGATTTACGTTATGAGGAAGAACAGAAAGCACTAGAGTATCTTCATCACGTGACAAAATTACCAAACCAAACCCAGGCACTTGAAGATTTTAATCTACTGTTTGCAAAAACGCATTTGATCAATGGAAAGTTAGTATTTGCAGTGTTGGAGATAGATAATTTTTTTAAACTGCGGTCAATATTGGGCTATGAACAATCTACCAAGATTATGGTCAAACTTGCAAATTATCTTACGTCAGCTTCAGACAAATTAGCATACAAAGTTTATCATATGTTCCCAAATAGCTTTTTGATTGTCATGACAGATGTTGCAGATCCTCAGATTGCACTGAATTTTGTCCAAGAAGTGCAAGCTGAACTCAAAAAATTTTATAAAATGCAGGATATCAGAATGCATTTAACTGCATCTGTAGGGATCAGTATCTATCCAGACAGCGGTAATACAAGAAATCTGCTTGATAATGCATATAAGGCATTAAGCGAAGCTCAGTCACATGGACATGGTCAGGTACATATCTTTATGCCTAAAAAAGCAAGGTTTGTGTTTGATGAGTTGACTTTGTATAATGAAATGCATTTGGCACTTGAAAATAATGAGTTTGAGCTCTATTATCAACCGATCATGAATGCGAATACACAAGAGATTGTTTCTGCAGAAGCATTGATCAGATGGATCCATCCTGTACATGGGTTAATCCCCCCTGACGCTTTTATCCCGATTATGGAGAAAACAGGCTTCATTATTGAAGTAGGAAAATATATTTTAAATGAGGTTCTCAAACAACAGAAGCGCTGGGAAATGTTTAGGTTCAAACAGATACCTGTATCGATCAACGTTTCAATGATAGAGGTTGAAACCGGAAACTTTTTTAATCACGTGGAAAAGAAATTAGCAGAGACTCACGTTGATCCAGAGTTAATTACCTTTGAAGTTACAGAAGGGAAAGCGATGGAGAGTGAAAAAAGTACATTAAATGAGTTCCATAAGCTTCATAAATTGGGAGTGAAGATCTCTTTGGATGATTTTGGTACAGGATATACCTCATTCTCATATATCAAAAAATTTCCTGCTGATGTGTTGAAAATTGATAGATCTTTTATGGAACACATACTTGTAAAAAAAGAAGATCAGAGAATTGTACAAGGTATCATTGAGCTCGCTCATAATTTGGAAATGAAAGTAGTCGTTGAGGGGATTGAAAATCTACAGGTTGTGGAGCTTATGGCTTCTTACGGATGTGACTATCTACAAGGTTACTACTTCTCAAAACCGTTGCCTTCATTTGAATTCCAAAAGTTTTTACGATAAGGAATAGAGACATGAGGGAGATAGTAATAATATAATTACTATCTCCCTTATTCGTTACTGTCTGTTGTCTTGAACATTATCTTCTTCAAGAAAAATTAATTTTATTTATTGAACTTTAATACCCAATAGTGTTGAGTTGTTCAAAGCAAGAAGTATAAAAGTAAAATATTTTTATAGAAGAGTTTTATAGATAGAATAAGAAGACAAGATCATTCTTGCAAAAAGCTGCAAGAATGATTATGATCTGTATGTTTACATCATACCCGGCATTCCAGGTACCTGTGGCATATCAGGCATTGGTGTCGGCTCTTCTTTTTTATCTGAGATAGTTGCTTCAGTCGTAAGGAGTAAGCTTGCAACTGAAGTTGCATTTTGAAGTGCTACACGTTCTACCTTCAACGGATCGATGATCCCTGCTTCAATCATATCCACATATTCACCAGTAGCAGCGTTAAATCCTAAATTAGGATCTTCAGAATGAGCGATCTTATCTGCTACCACACCTGCATCAAAACCTGCATTACTTGCAATTTGTTTGATCGGAGCAAATACGGCTCTAAGAATGATCTGTGCACCTACCTCTTCATCACCGCAAAGATCAAGTTTCACTGCTTGGGCTGCCTTGATAAGAGCTGCACCACCACCGATAACTATACCTTCATCGACGGCTGCTTTTGTTGCTGAAAGTGCATCATCCACTCTGTCTTTTTTCTCTTTCATTTCAGTTTCGGTTGCAGCACCTACTTTGATTACAGCTACACCACCGGCAAGTTTTGCTAGTCTTTCTTGAAGTTTTTCTTTGTCATATTCACTTGTTGTAGACTCAAGTTGGATCTTGATCTCATTGGTTCTTGCTTGTACTGCTTCTGCTGAACCTTTACCATCTACGATGACAGTATCATCTTTGTCTATAACGATTCTACCACATTGACCAAGGTCTTGAAGTGTTGCTTTTTCCAGTGAAAGACCTAGCTCTTCAGTAATCACTGTGGCACCAGTAAGGATTGCAATATCTTGAAGCATCGCTTTCTTTCTATCACCAAATCCTGGTGCTTTGACTGCAGCGATATTAAGTACACCTTTAAGTCTGTTAAGAACTAGCGTTGCGAGTGCTTCACCTTCAAGATCATCAGCAATGATAAGAAGCGGTCTTCCAGTTTGTTGTACTTGTTCTAGTACAGGTACAAGATCTTTGAGTGAAGTAATTTTCATATCAGTGAGTAAAATGATTGGATTATCCATTTCACATGTCATTTTTTCTGTGTTAGTTACAAAGTATGGAGAGAGGTAACCTCTGTCAAACTGCATACCTTCAACTACTTCAAGCTCATCTTCGATACCCTTTGCTTCTTCTACAGTAATGACACCGTCTTTTCCTACTCTATCCATCGCTTCAGCGATCAGATCACCGATACTGTGGTCAGAGTTTGCTGAGATCGTAGCAACCTGAGCGATCTCTTTTTTATCTTTTACTTCTTTAGAGATCTTTTTAAGCTCTTCGATGATCGCAGCGCTTGCTTTATCCATTCCTCTTTTTACTTCGATAGGGTTAGCCCCGGCAGTGATATTACGAAGACCTTCTTTGAAGATAGAGTGTGCAAGTACCGTAGCAGTTGTCGTACCATCACCAGCTTCATCGGCTGTGTTGCTTGCTACTTCTTTTACTAATTGAGCACCCATATTTTGCAATGGATCAGACAGCTCGATCTCTCTAGCTACTGAAACACCATCTTTTGTGATGTGAGGTGCTCCATAGCTCTTTTGAATAAGTACATTACGGCCTCTTGGTCCCATCGTTACCTTAACCGCATCTGCAAGTTTTGTTACTCCTTCATACAGTCCGCTTCTTGCTTTATCTGAAAAAAATATCTCTTTTGCCATTATTTTATCCTTTTAAGAAATGTTTATTGATTTGCTTTAGTTAGAATTATGACAATATACCAAGTGCGTCTGATTCTTCCATGATCAAGTACACTTTGCTGTCAAGTGTAATTTCACTACCTGCATATTTACCAAAGACAATAGTGTCACCTACATTAATGTTCTCTACTTCATTGCCGATAGCAATAACAGTACCTTGTGAAGGTTTATCTTTTGCATTGTCAGGAATAATGATTCCTGATGCTGTTGTAGTAGCTTCTTCACGGCGTTCTACAAGTAGTCTATCACCAAGTGGTTTAAAATTCATTATTACTCCTTTACATATAAATTTATGTTTGCGATTTTACATAAATATTCTTTTATTGTCAATAACTTTAGTCAGTTTGACTAAAAGTTTTTGATACTGTTATGGTAATTTAAGTAATGAGTAGGTATATTCTGATTCATATAATATGATGAAAGGAGTAAATGATGCAACCCAACCCTAAAAAGCAAAAGAAGGTTGTGCTATTTACTACACCTACCTGTAAATGGTGTACAACGGCTAAGAAACATTTGAGAGATAATGGAATAAAGTTCAAAACAATAGATATTACCAAAGATCAAAAAGCTGCGAAAGATTGTCAAAAACATGGTTGTCGAGGTGTACCGGTTTACCTGATTGGTACACAATGGGTTTGCGGGTTTGACTATGAAAAAGTTGAAAAATTATTAAATCTTTAGGTTTTTATTTTTTTAAAGATTTCTTAAGGTAACCATAGCTATAATTTCGACCTCCAACAAGATGTCAAGGTAGCTCAGCTGGTTAGAGCGCTGGTCTCATAAGCCGGAGGTCGAGGGTTCAAGTCCCTCTCTTGACACCACTTTTAATCTTTTATCAATCAAGAATAAAATTAACTTTCGTATAAAACATCTATATAAAAAGTTTTCATTTTTCAAAACTGTCCAATTCTTAAATCTCAAAGTAGTATAACTAATGGTGGGACCACCCTAATATTTAAGATTAATATCCTTTGTTTTATATTTTTTATCATTAATCAGTATTTCATTTAACTTTAGAAACGTTCATATATTATAGATAATGATTTAACTGAATTATCTGGCTATTCAATAATTCTATAAAAAAACTATAAATTAATCTTAAAAAATATAAAAATATGCTATCCTTGTAGACAAGGGCATTACATTTAGTAATGTATATCTTACATTTACAAGGAGTTTACGATGGTTAAAAAGGTAGCAATTGCTTTATCATGTTTGGTGTTAGGTAGTACATTAAATGCATCAGAACTAACTGAATCAGAAAAATTCATAGGTTTGGAAGTTGGAGCAGCTAAGATCCAGGCAGATACATTAGCAGGATTAGATCATAAAGGGGATGATGTAGAATTTGGTTTCCGTCTTGGTGCTCAAAATGATTCCTGGAGAACAATGTTGGTTTTTGACTACTTTGATAGTTCTGAAGATGATCAAAACTATGAAAAAGGTCTTCTTGAGCTAGATTATTACTTGATGAATGCTGAATCTGAAACATTTTCTTTCCGTCCTTTTATTGGACTGAATGTAGGATATATGAACTATGAATCTACATATATTGATGAGAATGGATTCTTGTATGGTGGTCAAGCAGGGTTTATTGTGGGAGTGACGCAGCACGTAGATTTTGATGTGATGTACAGATATTCTTTTACAAATGCTGACCAGACAGATCATGTAGAGAGTGTAGTTGTAGGATTCAATTACTTTTACTAATAAGGGGAAGGATTTATTATGATGAAAAATATATTAGTCATATTTACTTTTCTACTCAGTCTCGTATTGACAGGGTGTGGAAGTAACAGCAAGCCAGATGGTACATCAGGTGGTACCGGAGGCACTGCAGCTAATTATAGTTTAGTGGCTGTACCGGATGTCATAGATATCAGTACAGTAGGTGAGAAAAAAACATTAAAGTTATATCTTAATGATAATGTTGCACTTCAACCGGTTGAAGGTGGGGTAATAAAAGCAAATGTTTTTGATCAAAATTTTGGAACATTAGCTAGTTATTCTTTGACGACTGACATAAATGGTTATGTCGGGTTTGAATATACTGCTCCTGAGACTGCACTGCCAAGTGCTTCGCTAGTTATTACATTTCAATTAGAGGGTAGTGTACCAGTACTCGAGAAGAATGTAACAATTAGTTTTAACGGAAGTACGACTACAGGAACAGATATCAATACGACTAACTACCAATTGGTTGCCGTACCGGATGTTGTAGATATCGCAACAGGCGGAGAGAGTGCAAACATTGATCTTTATCTCAATGATATGGCTAATCTTGTTCCGGTATCAAATACCGTGATCAAGGCACAGGTATTTGACCAGACAAGCGGTACATTGAATACGTATGAAGTGACTACGGACAGTAACGGACATGCACCGTTTGTCTATACTGCACCGAACAGCCTTCCTGCAAGCTCTTTGGTGATCACATTTGAAGTGAAAGGCGGAGTACCTGCACTAGAGAAAGATGTGACAATTAGCTTTAACGGCAGTACAACGAGCGGGACAGATGTCAATACGACTAACTACCAATTGGTTGCCGTACCGGATGTTATAGATATCGCAGCAGGCGGAGAGAGTGCAAATATAGATCTGTATCTCAATGATATGGCTAATCTTTCTGCAGTACCAAATACCGTGATCAAGGCACAAATATTTGACCAGACAAACGGTACATTGAATACATATGAAGTGACTACGGACAGTAACGGACATGCACCGTTTGTCTATACTGCACCGAACAGCCTTCCTGCAAGCTCTTTGGTGATCACATTTGAAGTGAAAGGCGGAGTACCTGCACTAGAGAAAGATGTGACAATTAGCTTTAACGGCAGTACAACGAGCGGGACAGATGTCAATACGACTAACTACCAATTGGTTGCCGTACCGGATGTTATAGATATCGCAGCAGGCGGAGAGAGTGCAAATATAGATCTGTATCTCAATGATATGGCTAATCTTTCTGCAGTACCAAATACCGTGATCAAGGCACAAATATTTGACCAGACAAACGGTACATTGAATACATATGAAGTGACTACGGACAGTAACGGACATGCACCGTTTGTCTATACTGCACCGAACAGCCTTCCTGCAAGCTCTTTGGTGATCACATTTGAAGTGAAAGGCGGAGTACCTGCACTAGAGAAAGATGTGACAATTAGCTTTAACGGCAGTACAACGAGCGGGACAGATGTCAATACGACTAACTACCAATTGGTTGCCGTACCGGATGTTATAGATATCGCAGCAGGCGGAGAGAGTGCAAATATAGATCTGTATCTCAATGATATGGCTAATCTTTCTGCAGTACCAAATACCGTGATCAAGGCACAAATATTTGACCAGACAAACGGTACATTGAATACATATGAAGTGACTACGGACAGTAACGGACATGCACCGTTTGTCTATACTGCACCGAACAGCCTTCCTGCAGGTCCTTTGGTGATCACATTCGAAGTGAAAGGCGGAGTGCCGGCACTCGAGAAAGACGTCACTATTAACTTTAGCGGTGGTACGACAACTGGAACAGATGTCAATACGACTAACTACCAATTGGTTGCTGTACCTGATGTTATAGATATCGCAGCAGGTGGAGACAGTTCAAACATTGATCTGTATCTCAATGATATGGCTAACCTTGTTCCTGTACCAAATACCGTGATCAAGGCGCAGGTATTTGACCAGACAAACGGTACATTGAATACATATGAAGTGACTACGGACAGTAACGGACATGCACCGTTTGTCTATACTGCACCGAACAGCCTTCCTGCAAGCTCTTTGGTGATCACATTTGAAGTGAAAGGCGGAGTACCTGCACTAGAGAAAGATGTGACGGTGAACTTTAATGGTAGTACAAGTGTTGGAACAGATATCAATACGACCAACTATCAACTAGTTGCTGTACCTGAAATAGTGGATATCTCAACTGGTGGAGAGAGTGCAAACATTGATCTCTATCTGAATAACACTTTAACCTTGAGTCCGGTACCAAATACCGTGATCAAGGCACAGGTATTTGACCAGACAAACGGTACATTAAGTACGTATGAGGTTAAAACAGACAGTAACGGACATGCACCGTTTGTCTACACTGCACCGAATAGCCTTCCTGCACTTCCTTTGGTGATCACATTCGAAGTGAAAGGCGGAGTACCGGCACTAGAGAAGACAGTGACTGTGAACTTTTCTAGCACAGGTGTAAGTCAATATGAATTTATTAATGTTTCAAATATTGAAATCAATCATGCGAGTGAAAAGAAAGACTTAAAAGCTCAGTTACTTTACAACGGTGTACCTATCGCGGGTAAAACGGTAACGATGAATGGATTTGCTGAAGGTAACGGTACTATTATCAGTGGTTATACGGTTCTAACAGATTCTTTGGGTTATGCAGTATTTACCTATATGGCGCCAGATACTCTTAGCGAGGTTAACGGTACTACCTTTGCTATGACAATACATTTTGATGAAGATACTACGCATTTAGAGACAAACCTTACAGTTACATTTAATGAAACAACAACTACTATAGTTAACGATACGACATTACCGATTGTAGTTATCCCATTAGAACAAAGGGTTGTTACTCTAAATAGTAACTCTATGACAGTAGAACTGGCTTTGAGAGTCTACAAAGATATTACACCATATACTCAGGGGAGTGTCAAAGTTGAACTTCCTGCAAAAGTACTAGATGGTGTTGATGTAGGACAGTTTGATGCCTATGAGGTTCTTGTAGATGATCTTGGTATAGCGACCTTTACTTATACAGGTCCAAGTAACCTGCAGGCACTTATCAGCAATGATGATAATGGAAGTATATTTAAGTTCTATCATGTAGAGAATACGCAAGATAAACAAGATTGGATTGTAGAGTATAGTCTTCCGGCCGATCCATATGTATCTAGAAACTATGAATTGGATGTAATTACCAGTAATGACTTTAGTATGGGTATCCCTGATAAAGAGAAAACATTTAATGTACTCTTGAAAGCAAAAGATGCATCGGGTAATGTTGTTGCATTAACAACTGAGAATATTACCAATATCACGGTTACTACTACAAATGGTACGATTGCACAGTTGTTCGATACAAATACAAGCACGTTAGTGGATAGCTTATCATTGAACCCAGTCAATAACAGTGCATTTATTTTGGTATCTAAAGATAAGTCAGGACTAGTTCCTTTAGAAGTAACTATGACCTTTACTGATATAAATGGTGTTGTACAAAACCTGTCAACTATTGTCAATGTAAGAGTATTCTCAGGACCTCCATCTGCGATCAGTATCTCATATGTAGGTACTTTACAGGATGCTGACAGAGCAAAATATATAGAACGACTAGCAATCTCTGTAACAGATGAGTATGGTAATAGAGTGAATACAAGACCTAATATTACGTTAGGTGCGATTGTAGGATATACAGTTGACGGTGGTGAAATTAGTTCTACTGAAACCAATGAAACTAGAAGACTGTTCTATGGTAAGGCAGATATTGATGCCAATAATGCTTTTGGTGAGATATTGAATGGAGGAGACAGTGACCCTTCTACAACTTCGTTTGAAGACCTGACTGCTGCCAGAACAGATGTATTCCAATATATTAATGCAGAAGGTAACAATACTGATAAACTCGTAGTCTTTGGTGAAGGTAAGAATTATGAGGCGATGGGTAAATGGGATGTAGCACTTGGTGCAGATAATCACACCTTGGTACTTCAAGATCAATATTATGGTATTGATAGATCAGGTCTTTTCTATGCTGTCGGACATAACTACTACCAAGATCAATGTCGTCAAGACGGACGTGAGTGGATTGGTACAACAGATTCGGATACCTATCAGCTAGATGAAGAAGGTACAGTAATCATTGATTACAAATATGACTACCATTTGACTGGAAAGGATGCAATGATCTGGGTAAACCTGGATGGAATTCAGCCTGATACAGGTGAACAGACACGTATAGGTGAGGCTACTAAACATACACTTAGAGGAAATGGATTAGTAACTTCTCCACTAGATGGATACAGTCTGAAAGCTGGTAATTCTGGATATGCTACATTTATTATTTGGCATGAAAATGCACCAGAGAGATATAGAAATGCACATTTCTCGTGGGCAGTAAAAGGCGGCAGTACATGTTCTTATATTCCTGTAGCTACAAGTAATACTTATGATGCAAGAACATGTAACAACGGTGCTACATCAGATGGTACCTCATACATTACTTTCTATATAGAAGCCGGAGCTCAGGACTGTACATTCAACATTACAGATATCATGGTCTCTGATGAGTTTTAAAACATTACTATAAGCTCAATACGAGCTTATAGTGATTAACCCCACTTTTTTAATTTTCTACTATAATTCCATTTAACAATATAACTTTTATATAGGTGTAATCATGATTGACCTTAAATATCTCCAAAATAACTTTGAAGAAGCGAGTACTAAGCTTCAAAAAAAAGGTGTAGAGAGTGAAACTCTTGAAAACCTACAATCACTTTTTGTTCAGTTAAAAGAGGCAAATGCTGCTTTTGAGAATGCAAGAGCAGAGCAGAACAGTATGTCTAAGCTCTTTGGACAGTATAAACAAGAAGGTAAAGACATTACTGAATTGAAGGCTAAAGTAGATGCAAACAAAGAAGTAATAGCAGAACTCCAGGAGAAGGCAAGAGAAGCTGAAGAAGCACTTTATACTGTCGCATTGGCAATCCCTAATTTCCCGGATGAAAGCGTACCTGAAGGTGCAGATGAAGATGATAACATAGAGCTAAGACGTGTGCTTGAACCTAAAAGTTTTGACTTTGAACCAAAAGAACATTGGGATTTGGCAGAGAAGAACGGATGGATCGATTTTGAACGTGGTGTGAAACTTGCTAAAAGCCGTTTTTCTGTACTCCGCGGTGATGCTGCAAGGCTGGAAAGAGCACTGATTAACTTCTTTTTGGATACGAATCAAGCAAAAGGTTTTGAAGAGCTTTGTGTACCGTTCTTGAATAATGCTGCAATGCTTCAAGGAACAGGGCAGCTGCCAAAGTTTGGTGATGATCTCTTTAAGGTAGAGGATGAAGAACTTTATCTTATCCCGACTGCAGAAGTACCGCTGACCAATATGTATCATGATGAAATCCTAAGTGAAAAAGAGTTGCCTGTACTTATGACAGGTTATACTCCTTGTTTTAGAAAAGAAGCAGGTAGTGCGGGGCGTGATACACGTGGTATGATTCGCCAGCATCAGTTTGACAAAGTAGAGATGGTAGCGATCGCACATCCTGATAAGAGTGATGAAGTCTTTGATATGATGGTACAAAATGCTTCTGATATACTCACAGCACTAGGTTTACCACATAGAGTAGTAGAACTTTGCGGAGGAGACCTTGGGTTTAGTGCAGCAAAGACTATAGATCTGGAAGTTTGGCTCCCGGGACAAAACAAATATCGTGAGATATCGTCTATCTCTAATACAAGAGACTTCCAGGCAAGACGTGCAAAGATACGCTTTAAAGATGGTAAACAAAATAGATTTGTCCATACATTGAATGGCTCAGCACTCGCGGTAGGACGTACGCTAATTGCTATTATGGAGAATTATCAAAACGAAGACGGGACTATCACTATACCTACTGTTCTTCAAAAGTATATGTAGGTTCTATTTGTCATTACTTTTGTGAGTATTTTTACTAAATAGCTATAAATAGGCAGATTGAACTGCCTATTTGCTTTCACAATTTTTTGTCTTAAATTACATACCTAACATAAAATTGTCAACCTTTTCGGTGGCATTTTTTATTAATGTATATACTTTTTTATCTTTTTCAATTGCAGCTAATTGAACTTTTTCTGTAGGATTTTCTATATATTTAATATTTACAGGATCTTTTTCAATTGCCATTAATTGAACTTTTTCTGTAGGATTCTTGAAAACTCGAATATATTTAGGACTTTTTTCCATTGCAGCTAACTGAACTTTTTCTGTAGGATTTTTCATCTTAATTGGACATAGGCGAAAATATGAAGAATATTTATTAAGCGCCATTAATTGAACTTTTTCAGTAGGATTTTCTATATATTTAATATTTTCAGGATCTTTATTAATCGCAAGTAGTTGAAGTTCTTCAGTTGGATGTTTTATATATTGAATATTGTAGGCCTTTTTTTTAAGCGCCATTAATTGAACTTTTTCTGTGGGATTTTCTATATATTGAATATAATAAGCATGTTTATTAATAGCTTCTAATTGTTGTTCTTCTGTAGGGTTTTTTATATATTTAATATATTCTTTATTACTTGCAAAAGCAGCTAAACTTAATTTTTCAGAAGGATTTTTTACCTCTGTAATATAACGAGGATCTCTCATAATCATGAACAACTGAACTTTTTCTGTAGGATTTTTTATAAGTTTAATATGTTTATGATATTTATTATCTTGTTTAATTACAGCTAATTGAACTTTTTCTGTAGGGTTTTTTATATACTGAATATTGTAACTATCTTCATTAATGGCTCTTAATTGTTGTTCTTCTGTAGGATTTTCCATATACTTAATAAGCTCAGGCTTTTTATCAAAAGCAGCTACTTGAGCTTTTTCAGATGGATTTTTTATATTTCTAATATTGTAAGGATCTTTTTCAATCATAGCTACTTGAGCTTTTTCAGATGGATTTTTTATCTTTTCAAAATCGTAAATTGAAAGATTTTTTTCAATAGCAGCTAACTGAACTTTTTCAGTAGGATTTTCTATATATTGAATATATGAAGGCTTGCTTGTAACTAGAGCTAATTGAACTTTTTCAGTTGGGTTTTTTATTTTTGTAATACGATAAGGATCCCTTTTAATGAGAGCTAATTGAACATTTTCTGTAGGGTTTTTTATCTCTGGAATTCTGTCATATGAAGGAGTTTTTTCAATAACAATTAACTGAACTTTTTCAGTTGGATTTTTTATATATTGAATATTTCTATAATCTTGTTCAATTGCAGCTAATTGAATATTTTCAGATGGGTTTTCTATGTATTGAATACTGTTAGAATTTTGTTTAATTGCAGCTAATTGAACTTTTTCAGTAGGATTTTTTATCGACGTAAGAACTTGTCCTCCATAACATTTCTCAATTGCCAATAACTGAACTTTTTCAGCTGGATTTTTTATATGTTGAAATGAATCACATCTGGCATTTAAAGCAGATAGTTGTAACTCTTCAGATGGATTTTCAACTTCTGCTATTGCCGCAGCATTTTGTTTTAATTCTTCCTCGCTTGGATTACAACCTGTCATAAGAATAGACATAGCAATCAAACTGGTACAAATAACTTTATTTTTAGTTAACATTTTTTCCCTTTTTTCAAAATTATTATCTATGTATTCATTTAAAATACTATTTATAATATTCAGTAAAAGTTATATATCTATCACATATTTTAAAGTTTCTTTATAAAAATATTAATTGTAACTTAAAGAAACATACATAAATTAATAATAAAATATAATAATCATTAATATGAAAAAACTTCAGTATTTATGAAATTGGTGACAATAAAAGTAAGAAGAGAGGTAGAATATACTTCAATACAAAAAATGTATGCTAGTCATAATGTGGCATATTAGGAAAATCTTGTTTAGTGTATTTTAAGTGTATTATAAATGGGAGTACAAGAGAGATCCAACTATTTAGAGTTGGATCTTTTGAATTAAGATATCGCCAATGTTGTTTGTTTTTTGACGATAAATTTTTTTCTGTCGAAAAGTATTTTAAATAAAAACAGTAATTTTACTGATTCATTGAGTTATTTGCCATTGCCTTCACTAACTCTTCATGTTGTTGTTGTGCTTTTCTTTCATTTGGAACTACCAAAGCGATTATAAAACCCCAAAATGGAGTCAGAAACATTGAAAGCAAGAAGAATACAAGAAAACTTCTCCCCTTCTTTTTAGCATAACTCGCAACCAAGAAACATATAAAAAAATATGCTAGGAATACAATAGCATAGATACTTATTATAGTTGTCATTCCTTCCCTTTATTATGAAATATGTATTTAAAATACTTCCTATAATATTCAGTTCAATTTAATGTTTCTATCACTTTATTTGTATTTTTTTTAAAATATCTTAATTGTAACTTTATGTATCATTTGAAAATATAATAATAAAATATAATTATATTTAAATAAATAATGTATCAATATTTATTAATTTGGTAAAGTTTCATACCAGAAAGGGAGGTAGCGTAAATATAAAAATGAAGATGGCAGCATCACAATCCCTGCTGTACTACAGAGGTATATGTAATTTCAAATGAAGGGGTCTGTTTTTATGAAAATAAAGATGGATCTTTTGATCCCCGAAGTATAAAAGCGCTACACTTTGTAGCGCTTTAAAGTATCCGTTTAAATCGTTTCAGTACTATCTGTATGACGTAGCTTTAGCATTCCTTCCATACTCAAATAGCTGTTCAATGCACCGATGTAAGCCCTTGCACTTGCAAGCATCGTATCCAAGCTTAAACCGTGTCCTATGATCGCCGGCTCATTTTCATTGAAGGTTACTTTTACCGTAACATTAGCCAAGGCATCTTTACCTTGTGTTACTGACTTTACTTTATAATCAATAAGTTGCCCCTGGTACCCTGTGATACGGTCAATCGTTTTAAATACCGCATCAATTGTTCCATCACCGATCCCTGCATCAGTGATATCCTCACCATTATGTCTTATCGTTACAGCTGCACTTGGAACACCGCCGGTAGAATCCATAAGCTGCATAGCGACCAACTCGTATGCTTTTTCGATATTGGTCATCTCAGAAGTGATCAATGCACGGATATCATCATCATAGATATCTTTCTTCTTATCTGCCAACTCTTTAAAACGCTCAAATGCACTGTTAAGCTCATCATCGCTCAATGTAAAGCCAAGTTTTGCCAACTTGTCTTTAAACGCTGCACGTCCAGAGTGTTTACCCAATACCAAGGTATCTTCCATATCCAAACCGATATCTTCAGGACGGATGATCTCATAGGTCTCTTTGTGTTTCAATACACCATCCTGGTGGATACCACTCTCATGTGCAAAAGCATTTTTACCGACAATAGCCTTGTTTGGCTGAGGTTCGATGCCAGTAATGTTTGCGATCAAGCGACTGGTAGGATAGATCTCTTTTGTATTGATATTGGTATCATAGTCTTTGAAGATGTCATGACGTGTTTTAAGTGCCATAACGATCTCTTCAAGTGCGGCATTTCCTGCTCTCTCACCCAAGCCATTGATCGTACACTCTACTTGTCTCGCACCGTTTGCAATCGCTTCCAATGAGTTAGCCACACCTAATCCCAAGTCATTATGGTTGTGAACAGAAATAATCGCACGACCTTTTGTGTATTCGCTCATCTCTTTCACCATAGCACCGATCTCGTTTGGAAGTCTGAATCCTACAGTATCCGGTAAGTTGATAGTACTTGCACCGGCATTGATGACAGCATCTGTGATCTCTTTCATAAATCCGATATCTGAGCGTCCTGCATCCTCACAGCTGAATTCTACATCATCTACAAACTCTCTTGCATACTCTACTGCTCTAACAGCACGTCTGATCACTTCATCAGGGTTCATCTTAAGCTTGTACTGCATATGGATGGGACTGGTTGCAATAAAGGTATGGATACGTTTCATTTTTGCTGCAGCGATCGCTTCACCTGCTGCCTTGATATCAGCATCTATAGCACGTGCCAAAGAACAAATTGTTGAATTTTGTACACGTTGCGCGATTTTACTGACCGCATCAAAGTCTCCCGGACTTGCCGCTGCAAATCCTGCTTCAATGATATCTACACCCAAACGCTCCAATTGTGCTGCGATTTGGATCTTTTCTTCAGTGTTCATTGATGCACCGGGACTCTGTTCCCCATCTCTTAATGTGGTATCAAATATTTTGATAATTTCTTTACTCATTTTAATTACCTTAGATAGTTAAAACATAAATGTTTGAAGATATTTTACTTTCCAAACAGTATATGTGTAAAAGTTGTCTAATTTTACCGAATTTGTGGTTAATTAGAAACGCTAAAATGAAATGTGTTGGTGGAAAATATTAGAGTGAGAGCAGCAGGAGAGTACTATCTTGTTTGAAAATTTTGTTTTGTTCTATGATTTTTTTCATAATACACTCCTTTTTTGACAAATTATAATGGGTTTAAAACAAAAAGTCAAGGATAGTTTTTATCCTTTACTTTTCTGTATCCTCAATATCTTGCTCTGTTGAAGTATCCTGAGATGCTTCTTCTTTTGGTTTATGTACAAGGCGGCTTGACATATTGTGCTCTTTTTCATATTCATCAATGATCTTCTGTACCGTGGTACCTTCGATTACCTCTACCTCTAGCAGTTCAGCAGTCATCTTTTCTATTGCACCTTTATAGTCACGAAGGGTTTGTTTTACGTACTCATAATGTTCTTCCAGCGTTGATTTAATATGTGCATCGATCGCTTCAGACATCTTTTCGCTGTACTCAGTGATCGCTCCTGCTCCACCTAGGAAGCTATGTTCACTTCTTTTAAGAACCATAAGTCCTGCAACATCACTCATACCATATACAGTGATCATATCTTTGATGATCATTGTAGCACGGTCAAGGTCATTCCCTGCACCGGTACTGATCTCTCCTATAAATACTTCTTCTGCAGCACGGCCTCCCAAGAGTACATCGATCTCAGCAAGCAGTTCATGCTTTTGTTTGAGGAATCTATCTTCTTCACTTGGAAGGTGAAGTGTATATCCTAATGCTCCAAGTCCTCTAGGAACTATAGATACTTTGGTAACACGGGTTGCACCTTTGGTAAGCTCTGCCATAAGGGCATGACCGCTTTCATGGTAAGCAACGATCCTTTTCTCCATATCAGAAACTTTTCTGTTTTTCTTCTCAAGTCCCACGAAAGCTCTTTCTATGGCCTCTAGAAGATCGGATTGTTCGATCATTTTCTTGTTGTTACGTCCAGCAAGCAATGCAGCCTCGTTGATGATATTGGCCAGATCTGCCCCGGCCAAACCTGCTGTCTGTTTTGCCACGATTTCCAAGTCAACATCCGGTGAAAGTTTGACATCTTTTGAGTGCACTTTAAGAATAGCAAGACGTCCTTCAAAATCAGGTTTGTCTACAAGTACCTGTCTGTCAAAACGACCAGCCCTTAAAAGTGCCGCATCCAATGTTTCAGGTCTGTTTGTTGCAGCAAGAACAATCACCGGTGTATCGGTACCAAATCCATCCATCTCTGCAAGCAATTGGTTGAGTGTCTGTTCACGTTCGTCATTGCCACCCATTTGTCCACCGCTTGCACGAGATTTACCGATGGCATCGATCTCATCAATAAAGATGATTGACGGTGCTTCCTTTTTCGCTTGAGCAAAAAGATCACGGACACGGCTGGCACCTACACCTACGAACATTTCGATAAATGCAGATCCACTTACAGAGAAGAACGGTACTTCTGCCTCACCAGCTACAGCTTTTGCCAGAAGTGTCTTACCTGTACCAGGAGGTCCCACAAGCAATAATCCTTTAGGGATCTTAGCTCCAAGCTGGATATAGCGTTCAGGGTATTTAAGAAAGTCAACGATCTCTTTTACTTCGTCTTTTGCTTCTTCCACACCTTGTACATCATCAAATTTGGTATTTGGTTTTTCAGAGTTGATCAGCTTGTCGGCTTTTCCTGCACCTAAAATGCCTCCTCCCATACCTTTGGACATTCTACGAGCCAGGAAGATCCAGATAGCAAAAAAGATGATGATAGGCAAAAGCATACTAAACATCTCTGCAAAGAAACCATTTCCGATCACACCTTCATATTTGATACCTTTCTCTTCAAGCAAAGGGATGAGATCTCTATCTAAAGCCGGGACATTACTTGCACTGTATCGGGTCTTTGTTCCATTTTGATTGATTACTATCGCTTCAATAGAGCTAGAAGCCAGTTTAACACTTTCAACTTTGCCTTCTTTGATCTCTTTTTTGATTTCAGAGTAGGTTACATGTTTATTTTGTGTTACTTGTTGACCACCAAGCATACTCCCAAGCCCTTCGCTGCCACCGTCACCTACCATGACCTTGAAGATCATAATAACCACGATGGAGAATATCGCAAATGCTAGAAGAGGGTTATTATTAAAAAAATTATTGTTTTTGTTGTTATCGTTATTCTGGTTTGGATTAGCCATTCGTTTCCTTCTTATAGACTAGGGTTACCCATTCATCTTTTTCTATACGTTTAATTAAAGTAAGTTCCTGGAATGAACCAAGAAGATTTTTCTCTTTTTTATCTAAAATACCTGAAAGGATCAAATATCCGTTCTCTTTGGTCGCTTTTTTGAGATCCTTCGCGATAAACTTGAGGACATCAGCAATGATATTAGCGATTACCACATCATAACAGCCATCAGCTTGATTGATCGAACCTTCCCAAAGTTTATCATAAGCTTCCTCATTTAATGCAAAGTTCTCTTGTGTACTTTTAACTGAAATGGGATCTGTATCACATAACTCTACTGTGGCACCGAGCTTTTTTGCAGCAAGGCCCAAAATCCCTGAACCACACCCTACATCAACGACCCTGTCTTCAGCTTTTACAAATTCGGAAATAGCTTGGAGACAAGAGAATGTCGTCGCATGATGCCCTGAACCAAAAGCAAGTGCTGGATCGATCTTGATATTGATCAGTTCTTCTTTTGGTTCATACCAGCTAGGGAAGATATAGAATTTTCCGGCTTCGATCGGCTGTACTGAATCCTGATAAGCCTTGATCCAGTCTTTATTTTCTTTTTCTTCTAGTTTAAAGCTCATCTCAATGCCTTCGAATGCTGCCAAAGCATCTTTAACCGAAGTTAAATCATTCTCAGAACGAACAATAATATTTCCTATTCCCAACTCTACAGCATCATCAATCAGGTTGGCAATAAAGTCAGCGATCAACTCTACATAGTCATCATCGAGTGTGATAGTTAGTTCATTATATGTTTTTTTCATTATGCGCCTCTTGTCGCTTGAAATGCTTCTTCCAGGTCAAGGGTACCTTCATAAAAAGCTTTTCCCACGATAGTTCCGTCAATCCCTGCTTCGATAAGGGCATTGATGTCATTCATGTCTTTGAGTCCTCCACTTGCGATGGTCTCTACTCCTGAAGCCTCTTTGATAGCCAGAGTGAAATCGATATTTACCCCTGTCATCATCCCGTCACGTCCTACATCCGTACAGATAATCGCTTCAACCCCGGCATTGGCAAACTCACGAGCAAGATCGGTTGCTTTCATATCACTTACTTCTCCCCATCCCTCAACAGCTACCATACCATCGATCGCATCAATACCTACGACGATAGGATACTTTGCTGCCATTTCTCTGACAAAGGACGGATCTTTTACTGCAACAGAGCCAAGGATGAGTCTGTCAATACCAAGTTCAAGGTACATTTTGATCGTCTCTTCATCACGGATACCACCACCAAGTTCTAGCTTGAGGTTACAGTTTTCACGTATCTTTTTGATCTGCTCCAAGTTCTCAGGCTTACCTGCAAAGGCACCGTTAAGATCTACAAGGTGTACCCATTGGCTGCCAAGTTCTTCAAATCTTTTAGCGACCTGCCAAGGTTCATCTGAGTAGATTTTTGCAGAATCCATCAGTCCTTTGCTGAGTCTTACTGCTTTGCCGTCTTTGAGGTCAATTGCTGGAAGTATTGTCATTATGTTTCCTATAGTTTTGTAAAATTCTCTATGATCTTAAGCCCGTTTTCATGGCTTTTTTCAGGGTGTGGCTGTATACCGAAGATGTTTCCGTTCTGTACTGCTGAAACGAACTGATATCCGTAGTGTGTTTTCCCGATGGCATATTGGTCATCACATACTGCATGGAAAGAGTGCACGAAGTAGAGATAAAACTCTTTCGGCAGACCGTTAAATAACGGCGTCTCTCTTTGTACAAAAAGTTCATTCCACCCCATATGCGGTACTTTGTGCGGGTGATCAAACTCAGCTTCATTAAAAGCAACTACTTTACCGGGAATAAGACCAAGCCCTTCAGTAGAACCAAACTCTTCAGAGCTTTCAAATAACAGTTGCATTCCTAGACATATACCCATCAATGGTTTACCTGAAGCAGCAAAAGCTTTGACCGCTTTATCCATACCATTTTGCTTGAGGTGTTCCATTGCATCACCAAATGCACCGACACCAGGTAAGATGAGTTTGTCATATTGATCCAGCTTTGAAGGATCACTCTGTAATTCGATCTCAGCACCTACACTTTTAAAAGCGTTTATGACTGAAGCCAAGTTTCCCATATGATAATCGACGATTCCTATCACAATGATATCCTTAAGAATAGATAGAGGAGTAAATATATCGTGATTATAGCGTATTAAAGTAAAAGTGTTGACCTCTAGACATGACTCTTATGGCTTTAACACTGAGAAATATCTAATCATTATGTTATAATTTTTTCAAAAAAATGGCAGAACCTTTATGCAAAACCCTTTAAGTTATTTTACACATCGTTTTAATCCAAAAAAATTCAATCTTGTAATGACCCTTGTGGTCAAGAACGAAGCAGATATCATCAAGGCCAACATTTTAACACATGCAAAGTATGGTGTAGATGCTTTTGTAGTCATGGACAATGGCTCGACAGATGGCACACGTGAGATTCTTGAAGAATTGAAAGATCAAGTAACAATGACACTGGTTGATGAACCAAGCAAAGAGTTTCGACATAAGAAATGGAGAAATCAACTTGCTGTTTTGGCTAAACAAAACTATCAGGCTGACTGGATCATAAATAATGACGCTGATGAGTTTTGGATCCCGAATAATCACAGAGATTTAAAAGAATATCTAGCATTTAAAGGCGGGGTTATCAGAGTCAAACGAACCAATATGCTTCCTACTGTGAACTCTTTTACGGATGAAAATGATTTCTTAAATTCAGAATTGGAAGTTATAGGTACGGTAAAACATATGATTCCTGATGAAACGCACTACTCTTATGTTCTTACTCCCGCATTTCCTAAAGTCATCACAAATCCTAATGGGCTTATTAAGGTGAACTTCGGAAACCATACTGCCGAACATATAGCATACTGGAAAAAACAAGAGAGTAATGATATTCATATTTATCATTATCCTATAAGAAGTTATGCACAGTTTGAAAGTATGATTGAAAACCGAACCAAGATCTTGGAAACAGTACCGGATGTTAGAATGGGGCCTGATTATAGAAGGTTTGCGAAGATATTTAGAGAGGGAAAACTGGAAGAAGAGTATAAAAGTTTTTTATTCTCTCCTGAAGAGATCACACTTTTAGAGCGTATCGGTATGGTAAGAAGAAATACGATTCCAAAAGAGCAGATCGTCCGCTAAATTTTAGAATGCATCTGCCATCCTTTTGTAGATCATTAAGGATGGCTATTCTCCATAAAAAGTTATATTTTATTGTTTGATAGCTTTCTGTATTGTATTGTCTTCGGTTAAAATACCGTATTTTTTCAAAACCTCTATCTCCGTATTTTTAAAACATAGCCTTTCATGAAATTCCTCTTCGAGTTTACCTTCATTATAAAGTTTGACCCATCTTCTGTAGTGTGGTCCCATACGTATATGCTTTTTGGACTCTAACAGAAGTTTTCGGTTTTTGATATTTTTCTCAAATTGCTCATAGGACCTGAAGGGGTAGTGATAGACATTGATTGCATCAAACTTTTTGATCTGGTCATATTTTTTGAAAAGATATTCATGGGTATTAGCTAAATGCCAAGCTTTATGGTTACCTCCTCTTATCCCTATCAGCCCATTAGGGTTGACAATGGTTTTTGGGCCTATTTTGGTAAGTACCATAGAGATTTTTTCTATATGGAGCTGTGTTGTTTTTGTATAAAAAACAGGATTCTCTACGTAGTGGGTCGAAGCAAAAAAATTGCCATCGTGACACGCTTCATCAAGTATCATATTATATCTGTTCACGGTAAGCACAGAACCTTTGAACGCAAGGTTTTCTTTTAGATTCATATCATTTGCAGGCAACCAAAACTCATCTGCATCGTTATTGATGACCCAATCAGCTTTCAAATTATTTTTAGCAATATGGGCTAGTTGTTTCATCCACTTTGCCTGGTTATACTGACCTTTTTCATCAATAAGTAGAATCTCAAACTCGTTTTGTAACTTAACCAGTATCTCTCTTGTCCCATCTGTAGAGTCATTGTCCATGACTACAAAAGCATCAACACCTAATGCAGCATGTGTACGAATATTTGCCTCAATAATATCTGCTTCATTCTTCACAAGTATGGTCATAACAAGAGTAAAGTTATCAGGATCAAATTTGTGTAAAAAATAATTTAAAAAGTTTGTCATGATTATATTAATATCTCCAAGAATGAAAATTTTTTATATGTTAATTTATGATGCTATTAATAATTTTAGCTGGCAGTGTATTTTCACCCAATAAATTTATTTTTTTCATCACTGAAACTTCATCATGCTTAAATATGAAATTGTTATATTCCTCCTCAAGCTTACCTTCATCATATAACTGTATCCATCTTCTATAATGCGTTCCGAATCTGTTGTTCAGTTTATTTTTAGGATGATTTTTTCTAACAAGTACTGTAGATTCAAACTGCTTATAGCTTCTTATTGGATAATGGTAAACATGAATATCATTAATTTCTTTTTTCTTTAGTAAAGCAATATGCTCTGCACTATGGTTCCCAGCGTTTATTTTAATAAGACCGTGGGGATTGACAATAGTTTTTCTAGCTGTATGACCTAAAATGATATTCGGTTCACCAAATCGATAATTTATCTGATTGATAACTTGATACTTGCTTTCCCACCAATTTTTTATGCCTTCATGTAAAATCATATTGGATCTTGCAACTCGCAAAACGCCGCCTTTGTATTTTAAATGGTTTTTTAAATTCAGGCCATCATTTGGAATCCAAAATTCATCAGCATCATTATTGATTATCCAGTCTGCATTATAAAGATCTTTAGCCTTGAAAGCAAGTTTGGTCATAAACTTTTTTTGATTGTATGGTTCTTTTTCATCATAGATTGTGATTTCAAATTCATTTTGTAATTTAGCCAGTATCTCTCTTGTTCCATCAGTAGAGTCATTGTCCATGACTACAAAAGCATCAACACCTAATGCTGCATGCGTACGAATATTTGTCTCAATAATATCTGCTTCATTTTTGACAAGTATGGTCATAACAAGAGTAAAGTTGCTTGGATCAAATTTATGAGTAAAATAGTTAAATGGATTTTTCATAAAGTTATTAATTTTCCTTGTTTTTTATACTGAATTTTAACAAAATATTCTATGTCTGTTGAAATTTATGTGGTAGTGCATCATATTGTTTCTTTAACCGAATATCAATTTGATCAAGATGTTCTTGTGAAGGATTTCTCCAATCACCGGGGATAAGGTAGTCATAGTAAAGATAAGTTAAAAAGCGTTTGATCAATTTTCCGTCGACCAGCCACATATCCATTGTCTCTAAATAGGTTTTGATTTCTTCTTTGGATTTTGCTGTTTTTACAATACCGTTAATGGCAAAAAAGGCTTCACCAAGAACTATCACACGTTTGGCAAAAAGCAAAGACTCCATTGCTACACTCGAGTTAATGGTTATGATACATGCTGCATTTTCGATAAGTTCCTGGGTATTTTGACTACTGAAGATAATGTTTTTATTTGCTTTGGTGTACAGGGGTGTGTAGTCACTTACTCTGTCAGAAGGATGCTCTTTTATCACAAAAGGGATATTGATCTGTGTAGATAGCCACTCGATGATATCATAAAGCTCGAACATGTCTTTTATCCAGGGTGAGTGTTGGATGATCTGTGTGTCGTAAGCAACTTGAAAAGGAATAAAGATATATCTTTCTGGTAGCGAAGTATCAAATGTTTTTTTCTTAGCTTTTGATTCTCTCACTTGCAGTGTTTGAGGTAGCTGTTGATCTTCTTTAACTTGAAGGTGCACAAAAAATGATATATCCCTTGGCACGGAATTACTTGCATTTACCCCTTTGAAATCCATTGTAGTCGTATTTGGCAAAACACCATTTTCAAAAAAAACAGGTTGAATATGAAGATTCTTGGCAATTTCAACAGCGATAGCCTGGTGAAATTTTTTACCGTTCCAGACAATGAGATAATCAGGTTTAAATACTTTGAGTTGGGAATAAACAGATGAAACGATCCAAGGTGTCTGTAACTTTAATAACAGTTTGTAAAAAAACTTCGTTACAGGATTGGTATATTTACAGTCAATTTCTTTAAATTTAATAGCAAATATATCCGTCAGAACAAGTTGTTTTGTATAACGAAATCCCTTTAACGAGAAAGAAAAACTAGGGAAAAAAAGATGTTTTGATGTGTAGTTGAAAGATTTTTTCAGAGTTTCAAAGTAACGATACTGATGTTTGGTCACAGAAAAAAAGAGTAATTTCATGATAGGTGTTCTTTATAGAGTTCAGGATAATAGGTTTTCCATCGCTTATGTACCCAGAACCACTCTTCAGGTTTCCCTTCGATCACTTCTTGGGTGATATCTGCCTGTGCTTGAGTCATAAGACGTATATCCTCTTCTTTATCTTCCGTTTTAATGATCGGTAGAGGTTCATAAAAGGTAACGGTATAGTTTTCATAGTCGTCAGTACTGATAAAAGAGGGGATGACTACAGCATCCAATGTACGTGCTAAAACGGCAGCAGCAGGCGAGTGTCCGACACTTCTCCCAAAAAAATTTACTTTGATGCCACCTTGTTTCTCTCCAAGGTTTTGGTCCAGCAGCAGTCCTACGGCCTTCCCTTTTTTTAGTGCTTTGATCATACCCTTCATTGCACCTTTTCTATAGAGGATTTCAACGCCGAATTGTTCTCGATTTTTGATCAGGACATTGTCCATCACTTCTGAATCAAGTTTCCGTCCCACAGCCACCAAAGTGATATTGAATTTTGCAGCGATGGCAGGTGCAAGCAGTTCCCAGTTACTGTAATGCCCTGTCATAAAAATGATTTTTTGGTTGGTATCGATGGCATGCTGTACAAACGCTTCATTGTGAAAGGAAACTTTTTCAAGCAATTCATGTGATGTTTTGCCGTAACGTTTCATAAAACTGATAATGGTTTGTAACATATTATAAAAAGTACGAATGCCGATTTGATCTTTTTGTGATTGAGTAAGAGTGCTTCCAAAGGCAAGGGAAAGATTTTTTTGGATGATCGACCGGTGTTTTTTATCAAGACGATATATAAGCTTACTTAAGCCCAGTAACAGCAAGTCCATCACTTTTTTAGGCAGTAGTTTAGATAAGAGTGTGAAGCACTTATATAAAAAGAGATAAAAATAATCAATCATCCCCAAAAACTTTACTCCATGTTTTGATAAAAATAGTTTGTAGCCTGAACAAAACCGTCTACAGAGCCGCAGTCAAAACGTTTTCCTTTAAATTTAAAGGCAATGACTTTTCCGTTTTTTGCCTGTTCAAGAAGTGCATCCGTGATCTGTATCTCTCCGCCTTTCCCAGGTTTGGTTTGTCTGAGGATATCAAAAATATCCGGGGTTAAAATATATCTTCCGATGATCGCCATATTGGTAGGCGCATCTTTGGGATCAGGTTTTTCTACCATATCGGTAACCCTGTAGGTATCCTCTGTTCCATCTACCAAGTGTCCGTCGATCACACCGTATTTGTCGGTCTGGTCCATTGGCACTTCTTCGATCGCTACGATAGAGCATTGGTATTTTTCATATACCTCGATCATCTGGCTTAATACACCTTTATCTTTGTTGGTACAAAGGTCATCTGCAAGCACAACGGCAAAAGGTTCATGCCCAATCAATGTTTCTCCTGTAAGGATAGCATGTCCCAAACCTTTCATCTCAATCTGTCTTGTGTATGAGAAAGTACATTGAGTAATGAGCGCACGAATTTCATTCAACAAGTATTCTTTTGAACTTCCCTTAATTTGGTGTTCAAGCTCATATGAGATATCAAAGTGATCTTCTATTGCACGTTTGCCTCTTCCTGTAACAATAGCCATAGTATGGATACCTGCCTCAACAGCTTCTTCTACACCATACTGTATCAATGGTTTTGTAAGGACGGGAAGCATCTCTTTTGGAGTTGCTTTTGTAGCAGGCAGAAAACGTGTTCCATACCCTGCAGCCGGAAATAGACATTTATTGATCATCGTATTCACTTTCTTCATAAATTATGGTTCAGATTATAGCTGAAGCATCATTAGCGCTTGGTTTTTTGGAGTTTCTTTTTAAGGATAACCTTACCGTTTTCAACACCTGGTTGATCGTATGCATTGACATCCATGAGCTCTGCAACCAGTGAAGTAAGGAGTTCATAGTAGTAGATCAAAGAACCGATAGTGTATGCATCTACTTTAGGAAGCATAATGCTGTCAATCGGGATATCACCTTCGTGATCCAAGGACTCTATGACCGAGTCACACTGCATATTGATCAGTGTATCAAATGAGATGGAATTTAGGATATCCAAAGACTCTAGGTGCGGAAGGGAGATATCCGGAATGGTCATACCTTCTTCAAAGTTTTCTATCTTGATAAAAGTGATAGATTTGTCACGGGTTCCATCTGTTAAAAGCTGCAAAAATGAGTGTTGATCTTTAGGGCCTATCAGACCGATAGGGGTAAGTCCTACATGAAAGGCAGAGTGTCTTTGATGTTTTCCCAGACTCTCACCCCATAGTTGTACATACCATTCACAAAAGTATTTAAGTGATTCAGAGTAAGCGAAGATACAATTGATGTTATAGCGTGCATGATTTTTGGCATAAAAGACCGCTTTTTTCAGTAGTGGTTCCTGCATATACCCCTGTTCAAAAAAACTTTCCTTAATTCTTTTCGCCCCTTCAAGCAAAGAGGTAACATCGATACCGCATAACACTAAAGGCAGTAGTCCCACAGATGAGAGTACAGAGAAGCGTCCGCCTACATTTTGGGGAACATAAAGTACATTGGCATTGACTTCCTGCGCATATTTGTCCAAAGGAGAGCCCTGATCGGTAATAAAAGTATACGCAGAGATTTTTGGGAGGAGTGAATACACATATTTATAGATCGCAAATGTCTCTACTGTGGTTCCTGATTTAGAGATAACAATGAAATGTGTTGTATCCAGATCGATCTGTTTGAGTGTGGTATTGATATCGATAGGATCGGTACTTTCAAAAAGGTAGAGTGTTCTTTTGAGATCATTGACAGGCTTGACAAACTCGTAGATCGCTTTGGCTCCCAATGAACTTCCGCCTATGCCGATAATGACGATACTCTCAACACTCTGTGGGATCTTGTCTGCATACTCTAAAATAGGTGTGATATCCTGATCGGGTAGAGTATAGTAGCCTATCTTGTCCTGTTCATTTTCAATAGCCTGAAAGGCATGGGCCTGAGCTTTTGGGTGATTGGATACAAAGTAGAGTCTATTTTTCATAATGAGTCTTTTGCCTTTTGAATCAGTTCGTTCACTTTTGTTTCATAAGTTTTTGCCATAGCTTCATCTGTCGATTCAAATCGTGTAACAAGCACAGGCGTTGTATTGCTGGCTCTTACTAATCCCCATCCATGTTCAAAGTTGATCCTTACACCGTCAACATCGATGACATTTAACATCACCGGAAAGTCTGCTGGCGGATGTATGAGAAGTTCTTTGATCTTATCAATGATAAGGAACTTCTCTTCTTCCGTTGTCTCTACTTTGATCTCTTCAGTTGAGAAAACAGCAGGTAATGCATCGATCTCTTTATCCAGATCTATACCGTCTTTGATAAGTTCAAGCATTCTAAGTGTTGCATAGATAGCATCATCATATCCAAAGTAACGATGTTTGAAGAAGATATGACCGCTTACTTCACAGGCAAGATGGGCACCTGTCTCTTTCATCTTTACCTTGAGGTTGGAGTGACCTGTCTTATACATGATCGCGTTGGCACCGCGACGTTTTAGCTCATCATACATTACTTGGGAACATTTTACTTCACCGATGACAGTCGGGTTTTCCATTTGCATCGCAAAAAGTAAAGCCATATGATCACCCTTGATATTGTGCTTATGTGTAAGTACTGCAATACGGTCTGCATCTCCGTCATATGCAAATGCGATATCTCCCTCTTTTTCAAGGGCCTTTTTAACATCACTGAGATTTTTTTCAACAGACGGGTCTGGGTGGTGATTGGGGAAAGTACCGTCAGGTTCACAGAATAAACCTCTGTATTGGAGTTCCAATGCATTAAAGATATCGGTGATCACTGTGCCTGCTACACCATTTCCGCAATCAATAACGATTTTTTTATCCAAGCCTTTGAGGTGGGCAAACTCTTGAACCATGTAGTTGATATACGGAGTTTTCACATCGATCTCTACACACTCAGTGTTTCCTTCTATTTTTTGATCCTGGTGTAGGATCACCTCTTCACCAAGTGCATAGATTTCCTCTCCAAAAAAAGGTGCCTGATCGATCGTGATTTTAAAACCGTTGTATTCACTTGGGTTATGTGAACCTGTGATCATTACTGAAGCATCGGTTGTAAACCCATCGATCTTTTGATAGTTGCTAAAGTAGTTGACAGGTGTGGCAACCATTCCCATATCCAGAACTTTACATCCAGCCGCATTGAGTCCTGAAGTAAGATAGTCCCTGAGAATTGGAGAGTGTGAACGAGCATCATATCCGATAGCTACAATCTTATCACCTTTGATCCTTTGTCCAAGGTAGTAACCTATCAGTTTTACACTTTGTTCATTGAGTTCCTCTTCAAAGATACCTCTGATATCATATTCTCTAAAGATCGATTTTTTAATCATACTTATCCTTCATATCCGTTGGGGTTTTGTGATTGCCATCGCCAGCTATCTGTACACATTGCCTTAATGTCTTTGGTCGCTTCCCAATCTAAAACCACTTTTGCATAACTTGGGTCAGCAAAGCATTTTGCAATATCACCGCTCCGTCTTGGTGCAATACGGTAAGGCACTTTCTTCCCGGATGCACTTTCGAACGCTTTGACCATATCAAGTACTGAGTATCCTTGTCCCGTACCAAGGTTCACAGCCAGAACTTCACTGATACTGTCGATCTTCTCCAAGGCTTTGAGATGCCCATTTGCCAGGTCAACTACATGAATATAGTCTCTCACACCTGTACCATCATGTGTATCGTAATCATCTCCAAATACGGAGAGATACTCTCTTTTTCCTACGGCTACCTGAGAGATAAAAGGCATAAGGTTGTTGGGTATACCGTTTGGATCTTCACCGATCAAGCCTGATTCGTGTGCACCAACGGGGTTAAAATACCTTAGCAGTATCACTTTCCATGCGTTATCTGAGGTGTATAGATCACGAAGAATCTCTTCTATAAAGAGTTTGCTTCTCCCATAAGGGTTGGTTGCCTGTAGCGGAAAATCCTCTTTGATCGGTGTAATATGAGGGTCTCCATAGACTGTAGCTGAAGAACTGAATACAATCGATTTGCATCCGTATGATGCCATCACGTCACACAAAACTGTTGTTCCATGAACATTGTTGTCATAATATTTAAGCGGTTGTTCTACAGACTCTCCGACAGCTTTAAGTCCGGCAAAATGAATCACTGCATCTATCTGGTAGGTATCAAAAACTTGACTGAGGTCTTTTTTATGGCGGATATCACCTTGGATAAAAGAGATCTCTTTACCGGTGATCTTTTCGACACGGGTAATGCTCTCTTTGGATGCATTGGAAAGATTATCAAACACAACGACATCATAATCTGCATTTAAAAGCTCTACACAAGTATGAGATCCGATATATCCTGCACCGCCGGTGATTAAAATCGCCATTAAGTACCCCCTTTCTACCAATTCTTCATTTAAAAACTGAGTTTCAATCCGCCATAAAAGCTGTCATTGAATGTATGATCAGATGCTTTATAATCTGTATCTATATTTCTGTACCCTGTAAAGATATGGATATTTGAAACGATTTCCATATCTAGTTGTGTACGAAATTCAGAGTATCCATCTGCTTCATTAAAGCTCAGTACTGAAGGTGCATATGCTAAACTCATTTCAACTTTTGTCGTAGGAATTGCATCAGTCAGAGGCAAAGTATAAGCCCCTCTCACTAAAAGCGGGACAGCTACAAATTGATCAGCAAACACTGTTTTGATACCCAATCCGACAGTCAGTCCATAGACTCCTTGAAGCTGATTTTCTCCTGAGAGACCAATACCCAAAAGATTATCACCATCAGTGTGTAAATAGTTCGCATCAAGTGTATAGGTTGTACCATCGGCATATCCGATAACATCATTGAAATTAATTGATGTTTGTAACTCAACATCCTCGTTGTTGATATTTAGAGCAACAGAGTTTTGCGCTGTAAGCAAACCGCTCATTAGAATTGTACTGAGTAATATTTTTTTAAGATGCATAATGACTCCTTTAATATTTATTCATATAATACCATACCTTCGATTAGTGCATTCAATCAATCAGGTGGCATATAAGCTTTTTCTTCATTTTTTTTCTTCTCTTGATGCTTCATTTTTTTCTCTTCCATCATGGCTGCATCCCTAAGTGCATCTTCTCCGTCAAATCGTGCACCATCGATAAACTTGGACTGATCATCAAACTGTCCGGTCTTGATACCCCATAGCAATCCGATAAGCCCTAAAGCCCCTAGCAAAGTAGAGACGCCGATCATCAATATGACAATATTTTCTGACACTTACTTATCCTTTTTGAATTTTAAAGTTCTAATACGCATAGAATTGCCGACAACGACCAATGAACTTAAACTCATTGAAAGTGCAGCAACCAGTGGATTGACAAAGCCTGCGACTGCAAGCGGTACGGCTATGACATTATACAACAGTGAGAAACCCAGGTTCTCTTTGACTGCCTGATAGGTACGTCTGGAGAGTTTATAGGATTCATACAGGCTGTATGGATTCTCATCCAGTAACACCACATCACTCACTGAAATAGCAACATCAGCACCATTTCCCATTGCAATAGCAATATCCGAAGAGGAGAGTGCAATCGTATCATTGATCCCATCTCCTGCCATCACGACAATTTCACCTTCATCATGAAATCTGTCGATCATTTTAGCCTTTTCATCAGGTAAAAGTTTGGCATAGAATTCGGTAATACCTACGGAGTCTGCTACTCTCTTGGCACTCTGTTCATTATCCCCTGTAAGCATGACAACCCTGATCCCCATCTCTTGTATCATTTCAATTGCTTCTGCAGCACCTTCTCTTGTGGTATCACTCAGTTCATAGCGTACTGCAAGTTTGTTATCGATTGCAAAGTAGAAGAGTGTATATTCACTTTGCTCATCTACAGTTATGCCTGCAGATTGCATAAAGGAGGCATTCCCTCCGATGAGCTTTTGACCTTGATAGCTTGCTTCAACTCCCTTTGCCTGTATCGTTTTGATATCTTGAAGTTGATAACTTTGAAGGATTTCATGCTGTGATTCAAGGTGCGCAAGTATCCCTTTTGAAACTGGATGGTTTGAAGTGTTGACAAGAGAATAGAGGAGATTATAATCAAATGCTTCAAGTGTCATCTCTTTTTGAACTGAAGGTTTACCTTCTGTGATAGTCCCGGTTTTATCAAGTGCAAGCAGTTTGCTTTTGGCCATTGTTTCAAGAAATGTTGCCTCTTTGAAAAGGATATTTCTTTTAGCTGACATAGAGATACCGACAAGTGATGCCATAGGTGTAGCAAGCCCAAGAGCACAAGGACATGCTATGACAATGACAGAAATTCCTATGATCAGTGCATTTTCAAAGCTTCCGGAGTAGAAGAACCATCCTGCAAAAGTAAGTAGTGCAATGATAAGGATCACATTTGAAAAATACCCTGAGATGGTATTGGCAAGCTGTTCTATCCGTGGTTTTTTGGTGATGGATTCCTCCAGGAGATTCACAATAGAGGTCAGTAGAGAGCTTGATGCATCTTTTTTGGCTTCATACTGTAGTGTAGAGTCAAGACAGATTGAACCACTGAGGATCTCATCTCCTTGTTCTTTATAAACCGGTTCGTTCTCCCCGGTGAGTGAACTCTCGTCAAAAGAGGCAGCTCCCTGGGTGAGGGTACCGTCGATGACTACTTTCTCTCCCGGTTTAAGTTCTATAATGTCCCCTATAATAATGTTCTCTACACTAACCAGTGATTTAACACCGTTTTGGATAGTAGTAACTTCGGTAGGCGTACTCCCTATAATATGATCAAGCGTATCAACAGCATGTTTTTTACTGAGAACTTCCAGGTATTTCCCTACCAGTACAAAAGTAATGATCATAGTCACTGAATCGAAGTAAACCTCACCCTGTTGGGAGACCATGGCATAAATAGAATAGATATAGGCTGAAAGTGCACCTGAGGCAACCAAGGTATCCATATTGACCGTTTTATTTTTGTAGCCGTAGTAGGCTCCTCTGAAAAATATCCATCCGGAGTAGAAAAGTACAGGTGTAGCCAGGATGAACTCAGCCACATTGAGAATATCTTTAAAAGATTGCTGTATCCCTCCGAAGTACCCTGCATAGTGTGCTACAGCCAGCCACATGATATTCATAGAACCAAAGATAGCTACAAGGATACGCATATAATAGCTTTTTCGTGTTTTTACTGCACGTTCTTCTTGTAACTTTGGATCATAAGGGTAGGCATTGTATCCGATAGAACGGATCGTTTCTATGATTTTAGAGAGCTTTACTTCTTCAGGGTCCCAGACGACCTTCGCTTTGTTATTGGTATAGTTGATGATGGCTTCCATAACGCCATCAAGCTTGTGTAGTACTTTTTCGTTCAACCATACACATGCAGAGCAGTGTATCCCCTCGATGATAAGATTGATCTCATGTAATCCGTCATCATGTATCTTGACATAACGTTTTTCAAATCCTTCAAGATCAAATTTTTCCAGATCTTCTTCTTGCGGTGTTGCAGGCTGAAGTGTCGTATTTCCCAGTTTCTCGTAAAAACTGTCAAGCCCTTCGCTTTCAAGTAGGTGGTAAACGCCCTGACACCCTTTACAGCAAAAATGCAGTGTCTGACCCTTATACTCTTCATTGATCATCACATTTTCATCAAAGGTAAGGTTACAGTGGGTACAGGTACAGTCTGCCAAGTCAAAGTCCTCTGGTTAAGTTCACATGAATTTTATCGAAATAAGTGTAAAATCCCACATGGAAACAGCACTTTTATTTACTTTTATTCTTTTGGGAGCAGAACTTTTTGAAGCTTATATCCAAAGGGCACCTACACTTTTAGGCATCTTGGAACGGCTAAATGTCTACTATCAAAAGTCTATATTCTTATTTTTTGCAGTACATCCGGGATTTTATTTTGTACTATTTGTGGTCATAGCAACAGATATATTGAATGTCAGCATGATATTTTTAATAGCCATGAAAGTATTTGATATTTTTTACAAACTGGAGCTTCTTAAAAAGGTTTTTAAAGAGCGTGTTGTCTCAAAAGAACTTGCGCAGATGATGATGTGGCGTATCCCTTCTTGGTATTTTTTACTTGGACCGATGATTTATCCGCCTTTGTTACTTTATGCCTTAACTTAAATTTTAGTTTAAAAGGTTTATAATACGCTAACTACATAGTTTTAGATGACTATTAACCAATACACAAATCTTCTAAGAATAATTTCCAATAACACTCAAGAGGACACATGAGCGACAATCAAAAATCTTCTGGCAATACCAACGCCAAAGCACCAAAAAGCAAAAAAACTACCAATAGAACACATGTACCTGTAAAAGGGCATAAAGTAGAAGAACTCCAAAAGCTGCCTTTAGCAGAGCTTGTAGAGATCGCAAAAGAGGTCCAGGTTGAAAACCCGAACGAGTATCAAAGAAAAGACCTTATTTTTGAGATTCTTAAATCGCAAGTAAGCCAGGGAGGATTTATCCTATTTACAGGTATTCTTGAGATTTTGCCTGATGGGTATGGATTCTTGCGTTCAGAAGATGGCAACTTTGCCAACTCCAGTAACGATACCTATGTAAGCAGTACACAGATCAAGCGTTTTGCCCTTAGAAACGGGGATATCGTTACCGGTCAGGTACGTGCACCTAAAGAACAAGAAAAGTATAATGCTCTACTTAAGATCGAAGCAATCAACTACCTTGCTCCTGAACAGTCAAAACAAAGACCGCTTTTTGATAACCTTACACCGCTTTATGCTGCTGAACAACTGAAACTTGAGTACAATCCGGTGAAGATGACAGGTAGAGTACTTGACCTCTTTACGCCTATTGGAAAAGGACAGAGAGCTTTGATCGTAGCACCGCCTCGTACAGGTAAAACAGAACTTCTTAAAGAACTTGCACACGGTATCACTTATAACAATCCGGATGCGACACTTATGGTACTGTTGGTTGATGAGAGACCAGAAGAGGTAACCGATATGCAGCGTTCAGTAAAGGGAGAAGTTTATAGTTCAACATTTGACCTGCCTGCACAAAATCATGTGAGAACAGCGGAAATGGTAATTGAAAAAGCCAAAAGACGTGTTGAAATGGGTAAAGATGTAATTATCCTGCTAGACTCTATCACTAGACTTGCACGTGCATATAACACAGTTACACCAAGTTCGGGAAAAGTCCTTTCCGGTGGGGTTGATGCGAACGCACTTCATAAACCGAAACGTTTCTTCGGTGCAGCCAGAAATATTGAAGAGGGCGGTTCACTTACAATTATTGCTACGGCACTTATTGAGACAGGAAGCCGTATGGATGAGGTGATCTTTGAAGAGTTCAAAGGTACTGGTAACTCTGAAGTAGTACTCAGCCGTCATGTTTCTGAGCGTCGTATCTATCCTGCGATCGATGTTACCAAATCAGGAACACGTAAAGAGGAGCTTCTTGTAAGCCCTGAAACACTCCAGAAAGTTTGGGCACTTAGAACTGCAATGCAGAACATGGAAGAGGTAGAAGGATTGAAATTCCTTTACTCTAAAATGCTCAAGACCAAATCTAATGAAGAGTTCCTCTCTTTAATGAACGAGGGTGCGTAAGATGTTAAAAGCTCTGGCTTTTTCTGAGGTTAAAACCGAAGCTTCAGTAAGAAGAATTGAAAGGGAGCTTGTGCAAGTGTGGGCAAAATTTGTTTCGCAAATTGTACGCTTCTTTTCAAGGAGAGCTTAATTATGAAAGTAGGGGTATTTGACTCTGGTGCCGGAGGGCTGAGTGTTGTCAAATCACTGCTAAAACATAACCTTTTTGAAGAGATCATCTATTATGGGGACACGGCACGTGTTCCGTATGGTCCTAAAGATTCCAATACGGTAATCCGATATTCGCTGGAAGCATTGGAATTTTTCAACAATTTTGATATCGATCTTCTTATCACTGCTTGTAATACTGTAAGTGCACATGCAATCAATGAAATGCAGGCAAAAGCAGCGTATCCCGTGGTTGGTGTAATAGAACCGGGAATAAAAGCACTTCAAAACAGCCAATCTGATAAAGATGCACCGATCCTTATTATCGGAACAAGAGCCACGATTAACTCCAACCGTTATCAAAATGCCTTAGAAACACTTGGTTACAGTAACCTCACGGCAATGCAAACAGGGCTTTTTGTATCCATGGTAGAAGAGGGTATCTTTGAAGGGCCTTTATTGTATGAGACTATGGATCATTACTTCAAAGAGATAGAAACACCACAAGTGATCATTCTTGGATGTACACACTTTCCTTTGATCTCCAAAGCAATCAAAAATTACTTTCATGATCAACCTACTTTGATACATTCAGGTGAAGCTATTGTCGAGTATCTTGAAGAGACACATGGTATCAAAGAAAACGTTAATGAGACGAAACTCAGTATCTATGCCTCAGATAATGTAGAAGGCTTACGTACGATAGCCAACATGTGGCTGAATGATTAACCCTACAGTCAATAAAATTTATCCATAAATATAAATTATTAACTATTTTAATAATTATAAAATATAATTAATTATATGCTAGAATGACAATTCACGATTATAGTGTATAGAGGGGTAAAGTGGATAGTTTTAAAGCTGGGGAGAGCTTTTTAATTTTCCAAATCTTAGAGATATATAAAATATCTGTTTGTCAGACTATTTATAAATTTATTTCCATTACTTCTTTATATCTCTGTAATCAAAGCAAAAAAGAAAAATTCAGGAGTTAAGTATGAAGTTAAGCTACCTTGTCCCGGCTTTATTTGCTTCAAGTCTAATACAGGCTAATGAGGTTGAAATTATTAAAGGTGTTCCTTTTGTACAGATAGAGTCAAATGGAAAAACCTATAAAATAGAACGGGAACAAAAACCCGACAGTTACCTTACTAATACATTTGCACTAACCTCAAGACCTTCACCACCGTTTTTCATAGAACCTTTTAAAGTTAGTGAAGAAGTGGAAACATATGGAGAATTGGAAGTATTGGATTTTTTAGAACACAAAAGAGGTCTTTTTATTGATGCCCGGTTGGAAAACTGGTATGAAAAAAGTGCCATTCCAGGTTCGGTGAATATCCCGTTTAAACTTTTTTTGACAAACAGTCCAGAAAGAGACAAAGTGCTTACTGAACTTGGCGGATTAAAAAAAGGAGCAGGTGTTTGGGATTTTGCTAACGCCAAGACTATTTTACTTTATTGTAACGGTGCATGGTGCGGGCAATCACCTACAGCGATCAATGCACTCTCTGAGATAGGTTATCCGGAAGAAAAAATGAAATATTATAGAGGCGGTATGCAGGCATGGCAACTCTTGGGATTAACTACAATTGTACCTGCACAGGAGGCAAAATAATGAAATTTAGATTACTATTGGCAGTATTAACAGCAGCAGTTACACTCTATGCAGGGCAGTATGATAAAGTAAAGATCACACCTGATATGTCTTATGTATATATCTATCATAAAGGTAAAGCGGTGAAGGTTCACCGTATACAGGATACAAAGCATAAACTTACCGGTGAATATGCTAAAACTTACAGACCTGGACAATATATACAACCTATCAATCTTAAAAATGGTGTACAAACGATCGGAGAGGTTGAGGTACTCAAGTTCATGAAAGCGAAGGTCAATGAGCAACAAGGTATGCTTATTGATGTAAGAGATAGAGAGCATTACAAAAAAGAGTCTATCCCATCAGCAGTAAACATCCCTGCCAAAATAAGACAAAATGACATTGCTATGAATAAGATCTTTAAATCTTTGGGTATGGAGCAACGCGATGACGGGTCATGGGACGCGAGCAGAGCAATGGATTTAGTGATCTATTGTGACGGTATATGGTGTAAAAAGTCTACAGAAATGATAGGAACTCTTCTTGATAGAGGGTATCCTGCTGAAAAGATTTCATATTATCGCGGTGGTTTCCAGATGTGGAAAATCCTAGGTTTTACAACAGTAAGAAACTAGAAAGGTCAATCATGAAAAATCTACTAGAAAATTTCGCTGTCGCACTGGTTATACTTCTCTCCTTGGGCATTCTGGGATTGGTTATAAAATATAATATGATCTCAAATGATGAGGATATAGAAACAAAGTATGCACCAGAAATTATACAATCTCTACAAAGTCAAAATACTACAACTGAAAAGAAAACAAGCTATCTTGATACATTAGAAGAATATGAAGATGTCGATGTAAAAGTTGATTCTACAGAAGAAGAATCTAATGAGAATATAGCAGTAGTTAGAGTTGAAACCAAAAAAGAAGGTGTAGTTCAGACTATCGGTAGTGCAGTACAAAACGTTGAGAAAAAAGAGAATTATATCTCCAATCTGGAAGGGTATGAAGAGAAAGATGTGAAATTAAATCCGAAAAAAGAAGTTTCTGATCTTAATGTTGCATCAGAAGAAGATAGCACAGCAGGTGAAGAGGATGAAAATGATGAGAGTATGGTTGGACCTGCACAAGCGGGAGAACCCAACTCAGACCCTTTGAGTGATATCGTTAATGATATAGACTCAATTATCGATGCTTCAGAAGAGCAGAAGTAGGACTTAGAGTCCTATTGCTGCTTTGACTTTTTCCATCTTAGCTGAAGCGATTGCAGAAGCTTTTTTCGCACCTTGAGCGAGAATATCCTCTACCTCATCCATATGGTTGAGGTAGTACTCTCTTTTCTCTCTGGCTTCACCTAGCTCTTCCCAGATCAGTTCTTTGAGATATTTTTTGAAGTGACCATATCCCTCTTTACCGCTTTTATAGCGCGCTTGAAGTTCGAGTTTCTCTTCGTCATTTAAGAAGAGTGAAGCTAAGGCATAGACATTGTCACCTTCATATTCAAGCGGTTCACCTAGTGGAGTAGAAGAAGAGACGATCTTGTTACATCTTTTCTGCAGTGATTTCTCATCCATGAACAGATCGATAGCATTGTTGTAACTCTTACTCATCTTTTGGCCGTCAATTCCAGGGATCGTTGCAACATCTTCCTGTACCAAGTGATCAGGGAGTGTAAGGATCTCTCCATATTCGTTGTTAAACTTGATCGCGATATCACGTGTCATCTCAACATGCTGGATCTGGTCTTTGCCAACAGGTACTTTCTCTGTATCAAGGATCAGAATATCAGCTGCCATGAGTACAGGATAGCTGAAAAGTGCATGGCTGGCCGGGATCCCCTTTGCAACCTTGTCTTTGTATGAGTGTGCACGTTCGAGTAGTCCCATCGGGGTGAATTTGGAGAGTATCCAGTAAAGTTCAAGTACTTCAGGCATATGGCTTTGGATCCAGAACGTAGTTTTGTTCGGATCTATACCGATCGAGAGGTAGTCTACAGCCGCATCAATGGTATATTGTCTTAGAGTATCAGCATCTTTGGAAGAGGTCAAAGAGTGGTAGTTGGCAATAAATGTAAAGAGCTCATGATGTTCTTGAAGTTCTACCATTGGTTTCATTGCTCCAAAGTAATTTCCCAAGTGAAGTTTACCTGAAGCCTGGATTCCTGTAAGTACACGCATTGCAATATCCTAAAATTTTTATGAGATTATAGCAGGTGAGCGCTTTAGGCTTTTACTAGAAATGCAGTCTTATATGGAGGGAGAATAGGTTTTATCATGAAGAGCAAGCATATTTACATGCTCTTTTGTATTATTCATCTATCTTTCGTTCTCCGCGTTTTCGTGTCTCCAGATCCAGAGGTACTCCCTCGAAGTCAAATTTGCTTCTTATATAGTTAGCCAGATAGCGTTTATAGCTAAAATGCAGGAAGTTAGGGTGGTTGACAATAAGCGCGATCTTTGGTGGTTTGGTCTCATACTGTGTAGCAAACTTGATCTTGACCACTGCTCCGTGATGTGAAGGGATATGGTGACGGCTGATAGCTTCACGCAGTACATCATTGAGCTTAGAAGTCGGAATACGCTGCTTATAACGCTCATAGATTGCAACGATCTGGTCAAGTATTTTGTGTACACGCTGTCCTGTTTTTGCAGAAACGGTAATGATCGGTGCGTAGTGGAGGAACTTGAGCTCATCACGGATATCATCTATTGCTTCTTCATAACTTTTTTCTTCACGAACATCCCACTTGTTGATAACAATGAGTGAACCGAGTTTAAACTTTTCGATCAAACCGGCAATTCTCTCATCGAGTTCAGTTACGCCTACCGTAGCATCGATCAAAAGTAGTGCGATGTCTGCTTTTTCCAGCATTTCTTCGGTACGATCAAGTGCATATTTCTCAATGCCTAGGATTTTACCCCGTCTTCTGATTCCCGCTGTATCAACAAAGGTGATTTTATAATCATTGTGTTCGATAGATTCATCGACAGGATCGATAGTGGTTCCTGCAACATCAGAGACGATAGTACGCTCTTCGCCTACCAGTGCATTAAGAAGAGAGCTTTTCCCTGTATTGACACGTCCGATCAGTGCAACTTTGATATCTCTATCTTCTTCCTCTTCCTCTTGTTCGTCAAAATGGATCTCTTCTAGCATTTCTGCAAATGGGTCAACCTCTTCTTCAAGTTCCAGTTCACCTTCTTCTTCACGTGGAGGGATATACTCTTCAAGCCAGGCATAGAAGTCATTGAAGTAGCGATTGTGGCTTACCGAGAGAGGGAAGGTACGTTCTGCACCAAATTCCAGAAACTCCCAGTAACGTTCTTCTTCTTTTTCATTATCTATCTTATTGACTACGAGTGCCAGAGGTTTGTCTAGAGCCTGAAGTTGATAAAATAGTTCTCTATCTTCATCATCAGGAAGCATTTTCCCGTTTACCATATAGATAATAATATCTGCTTCTTTGGCAGCTCTGAGTGCATGCTCTGCAACTTTACTAAAGAGTTCTGAAGAGTAATCGATCCCGCCTGTATCAAGGATCTCAAAGTCACGGTTCCCAGAGATCGTGACCACACGTTTTTTTACATCTCTAGTGGTCCCCGACATATCGGAGGTAATTGCATCACGTTGTCTGGCAAGACGGTTGAATAGTGAGCTTTTACCTACATTAGGGCGTCCTATAATGGCTACTTTTTTTAGATCTGACATAAATATTCTTTCTTAGTGGTTTGTATCTGTTAAAAGTCAGGCTACGGCTCCTTATGAGCCATAGCAGAAGATAATTAATGTGATTATACCATATTATTGGTTTTAGAAAATCATGTTTGAGGCATACTCTCGACATAGATAGACTGAGAAGGGAATGCAAAGCTAGAGCCATGACTTTCAATGATTTTCATAATTTTTAAATTAATATCTTCTCTTATTTGTAAATAGTGTTCCCAGTTTGCAGTATTGGTAAAGGTATAAACAAAAATATTTAAAGAGGAGTCTCCGAATGATTCGAAATTGACAAGAAGCGTATCATTATGTGAAATGCCTTCATGTGTCTGCAGCATTGTTTTGATATCATTCACGATGTTAGTGATCTGTACGGTTGTGGTCGAATAGGTCAGACCGATAGTCATCTTGATACGTCTGATGCCTCTTCTTGAAAAATTTTCTATCGGGTTATTTGCTATGACATGATTGGGTACGGTGATAACTGATTTGCCAAAAGAGCGTATCTTGGTTGTACGCATCCCGATATCTTCAACGACTCCTTCAACGTTGTTGACAACGATCCATTCTCCTATTCGGATAGTCCGGTCTGCCAATAATGAGAAGGACCCAAAAAGGTTTGCAATGGTGTCTTTCGCTGCCAATGCAAAAGCCAGACCACCGATTCCTAGTGATGCGACAAGTGCTGTAACATTGATCCCCCAAACCTGCAGCATTGCTCCCAGACCAACGCCGGCAATGAGGATCTTTATGATCGCCAAAATGAAATTTCCCATCTCTTTGGAAAGATCTTTATTGAATTTTCCGGTAATATCGTATACTACACCTCTCATAGCTTCTGTGATTGAAAGAATTGCCCAGAATATCGCATAGATTACCAGTGTTTCCAGGATATGTTTGATCGTTTCTGTTTCTTTGAAAATCAGCGCGAAAAAAAGATGAAGACCGATTAGAACGAAGATGAAGCCTAAAGGACCTTTAAGTGCAGAGATAATCTTGTCATCATAATAGGTGGAAGTCTTTTTTGCAAGTTTTTGTAAAAATACTACAATGACACTACTAAAGAATCTACGCAATAAAAGAAAAAAGAAAAATACTACAATTGCCGCTATCAGGTTTGCATAGGGGATACCCCATATCGTATTGGACAATGATGGGAATGTCTCATAAACCGGTGCAAGAAACTTCTGTACTTCTGTAGGTACTCCAAGATCCAGCCCATCAATCACGTTGAGCACGATAGTCGCATTGTTTTCAATATTCTCGTTTACAGGCATTGCAAACTCCCTTTCTGATCTACTTTACGTTATTATATTGAATTAAGAATAAAATAGGCAAAGGGGCATGGTCACGTGAGGAAGTATTTACTGCTTAGTTTTTTTGTATGGATCTCTTGGCTTAACGCACAAGCGATAGATGTAAAGTATCAAGTGAAATTTGGGATATTGGGAGAACTGGGAGTTTCTCATGCTCATTTGGAAACAAATGGGGATAATTATAAAATATCCATCAATGCACATGCAACAGGGATGGCTAAGACACTCAGCCGCAATAGAAAAGAGACACATATCTCTGAAGGCTTTATCAAAAACGGGCAATACTATACAAAACGATATAGCATTCAAGTAGAACACGGAGAACAAAAAAAAGAAAAGGTTTATACCGTTGATTATGCAAAAAAGATCGTCACAAAAATTAGCAAAAAATATAAAAAAGGCAAATTGGTTTCCCAGTCAAACCAAACGTTGGATTTTTTCAGCACCAATGATCTTTTAACACTCTATTTTAATTTACCGGCACTGATCGATGGAAATGCCAAACCAGGTACTTATACTTTCAATGCAATAGGTGCAGAAAGACAGAAAGGGAAAGTAGAGATTTATTTGCCAAAGTCCGATGAGCTTAAAAAGTATGAGAACGCTTTAGGTAAAGGAGAGTACCGTTATCTCACGGCAATCATTTATCAGAAGATATTTTCTAGTAACAAAGGTGAGTTGATGATCGCTATCGGTAAAGACGGAATCACACAAAAAGCAGTGTTGAAAGATCTTGTGATGTTTGGCGATCTCAGGGCAGAGCGTGTAAAATAAGCTCAATCAGTTTTTTAACTCATAAGAAGGTAATAGAAGCAAAGCTCCTATTACTACGTAACCATTTGGTTCTCTTCAGCAGAGAGCTTACGTGACTAGTCACGTTTATTGTGCTTGTAGTACAAAGTCAATTACTTTTTTATCACTCATTTCACAAGGTTTCAACATACCGCCTTTCATAGTAGGGTAGTAATTGCCGCTGACGATGTCATTGCCTCCAAGTTCTTCGGCATAGACCTTTATCAGTTTTCCCTCCAGCAGGGTCTCTTTACGGAGCAGATAGCGTTTGTTTTTGTAAAATATATCGTTGGCACCATTGGGAAGGGCTAAAAGTCTGGTATAAAATTCTGTTTCATTCATAAGTGTTATTATGCATGAATTCGTTGAAATGAAGTTGGTAAAGAGCTAAAAGATTTAGCTCTTTAAAGTAAAAATGATTAATCTACCCACTGAGGTTTATGATGGTTTTTTTCATTATAGGAAAATGAATCGTCATACTCATCATCTTCATCATCAAACCAACCAAATATATCATCAGTAAAGATCCTCATATATCCCATATCTTCAAGCATCTCATCGAGCTGAGAGAAACTTGCATTTGTCTTTTTATAATGCGATATAATCGCTTGGATATCTTCGGTTTCAACGCCGTTTGTCTTTAGGGTAAATTCCATATCTTTTATTGTCATAGTGCTCCCCTAGCTACAGCTTCATTTTTAATGAAGTTGTTTGAGAGTACCGTGTAAGAGTGAATCGTTTTCACTTAGGTGATGCCTCCACATCAACATCTTTTATTTAGATATTCTTGATATCTGATTCTCTGGGTACGTATCTGTATGACCGTCCAACATAAACCTAACTTATACAGAAAATTATACTCTGAAAAATGGATTTTGTAGCTAAAAAATTGATAAAATTTTTCAAGCTCTATATTAAGGAGATTTAAACTAAGATTTCAAATAGTCAATACGTCCAATTTAAGAGTGTAAACGGATGTTATAATATGAGTTGAGGTATGGGATATACCGTCTTTTTAACTTTATACGTATTAGACTTGGAGGTGGGGGAGTTAGCCCCAAATTTAAGAGGTTGGAATAGGGATAGAATATGCAGGAAAATGAGCTTGAAATACTACGTGAACGTATTAGTATTTTAGAGAAAGAAAACCAAGAGTTAAAAGAGAGATCGTCAGAAGCTATTAAAGTTGTTGATCAGATCAAAGAGCTAGAGTATTATCAAGCAGAAATGATCAAGCTGCAGCAGCATATTGAAAAACACCGTAAAAAGCTGATCATAGTGTTTGAAGGCAGGGATGCAGCAGGAAAAGGAAGTCTAATCGGAACGGTGTCTCGTTATATGAACCCGAAGCATTATCGTATTGTAGCACTGGGGAAGCCTACTACTGAGCAGAAGACACAATGGTATTATCAAAAATATGTAGAGCATTTTCCATCTGGAGGTGAGATCATTCTTTTTGACCGTAGTTGGTATAACCGTGCCATGGTTGAACCGGTATTTGGTTTTTGTACAAATGAAGAGTATAAGTGGTTCATGAAGGATGTTACAGGTTTTGAGAGATCTGTGAGCAGACAGGGAGTGATCCTCATAAAACTCTATCTTAGTGTAAAGAAGTCTGTACAGGCTCAACGTTTTGAACAAAGAAGAGTTGATCCACTGAGACAATGGAAGCTAAGTGAAGTGGATCTTCAGGCACAAGAGCTTTGGGATGAGTTCAGTAAAATGAAATACAAGATGTTCCAGAAGACAGATCATAAGGATGCACCATGGTATGTGATCCGTTCAAATGACAAACACAAGGCAAGAATTGAAGCTATGAAGCTGATATTGAATCATTTTGACTATGAAAATAGAAGTAAAACACTTAGTTTTACCTATCAACCAGGCATCATTGTCTCGTTGGAAGATGAAATGAAGATGATGAGAAACAACAGACCTGATCTTTTCGGAACAGTCTAACGCTTATAGAGATATCTTATAAAGATATGCTACACTTCCGAAAATTTTAAAAGGTCAACAGTGAAAAAGTATCTTTTAGGTATCGATCGGGGTATTTTGTATATGATCATTGCCTCACTCTCATTTGCAGTGATGGGTGGTTTTGCTAAAGTGGTCAGTGAGATACTCCCTCCTGTGGAAGTTACTTTTTTTCGTAACGTGTTTGGCGTTATACTTGTTGGGTATGCGATCTACAAATCACCGCTTAAACAGATAGGCGGTAAACCTCTACTGCTTTTGTTTCGAGGGGTGATGGGATTTACCGCACTCTTGGCCTATTTTTATATCATTGCTTATATTCCGCTGGGAGAAGCAGTCACTTACAATAAAACCTCACCGATCTTCGTAGCAATTTTTGCTTTTTTGTTTTTGGGAGAAAAGCTTCCTAGTTCTGCAATTTTTGCCGTACTGCTAGGGTTTATCGGAATCTTGCTGATTGCTCAGCCTGAAGGCGGGGTATTTGATAAGTATGACGTGCTTGGTATCTTCTCCGGGCTCGGTGCAGCATTGGCATATACCTCTATCCGTGAGCTCAGGCAATACTATGATACCAGGGCAATTGTAATGAGCTTTATGGGCGTAGGAACAGTTGCCCCGTTACTTCTGATGCTTGTAACTCCCTATGTGAATCCGCCTGAAGAACTGGATTTTATGTTTGCAATTTATGTCATGCCTGAGGGAGTTATCTGGTTTTATATCCTTATGATGGGGCTTTCTGCAACTTTTTCACAGATTTTGATGACCAAAGCGTATGAACACACCAAAGCAGGAATTGTCGGTACGATCAGCTATACCAATATCGTATTTGCACTTATCATCGGTATTGCTCTTGGGGATCCTATACCTGATATTTGGACCTTTTTGGGTATACTATTAGTGATTACTTCAGGGCTTATCGTAGCTCTGGCTAAAAAATAGTTTATATGATTCTGTAGCTTCCGAAAGAACAAGTGAATGGCACTTTTTAGTATAGGAAGTTGAAGGGATCGTAAATGGATTTTTCCCTTTTATATTAACAAAGACAGGAGATAAAATGATTATGATCGCAGGGCCATGTGTCCTTGAAAGCCGCGACAATGTGATGAGGATTGCTGAGTCACTCAGAAAATATCACGAAGATTGTACAAAAGATTTTTACTTTAAAGCGAGTTTTGATAAAGCAAACCGTACCAGCCTTGACAGCTTTAGAGGGCCTGGGCTTGATGAAGGGTTGAAGCTGCTCGCTGAGGTGAAAGAACAGTTCGGTTACAAGATACTCACTGATGTTCATGATTATACTCAGCCTGCTGCAGCTGCTGAGGTGGCGGATGTACTTCAAATTCCTGCCTTTTTATGTCGTCAGACAGACTTGCTTGTCGCAGCAGCAAAAACCGATGCAGTAGTCAATATCAAAAAAGGACAGTTCCTTGCTCCTCAAGCTATGGTACACTCTGTTGCTAAAGTCCTTAAAACCAGAGGGTTTGATGGTGAAGTAAGTTACGAAAATGCAGAGAAATATAAAGTTTGGCTCACAGAACGCGGTTCAACATTCGGTTACGGTAACTTGGTTGTAGATATGCGTGGACTTGTGACGATGAGAGATTTTGCTCCTGTGATCTTTGATGCAACCCATTCAGTACAATCACCTGCAAGCGGTGGTGTGACAAGCGGTGGTGACAGCGCAATGGTGCCTTATCTTTCACGTGCAGCAGCAGCGGTAGGAGTAGACGGATTCTTCTTTGAAACACATTTTGATCCAAGTATTGCACTTAGTGATGGGCCAAATATGATTGAGCTTACTAAACTAGAGGCATTGATGGCTCAGATTGATGCGATACGCTCGATTGTAGAGTAAGTATCAAATGGCGTTAGGGTAGTTTTTGTTATAATCTGAAAATTTAAAACACAATTGTGAAAGGTAGATAAGTATGGCAGTAGTAGAAGGTCACTTAAGTGTAGATAGAAGTAAAAAAGTAGCGATCATCAATGCAAGATTTAACCATTTTATTACAGATAGACTGGTAGAAGGTGCTAAAGATGTATATGCTAGACATGGCGGAAACACTGATGATCTTGATTTGATCTTGGTTCCGGGTGCATTTGAGATCCCGTTTGCACTGGATAAAGCCCTGGCATCAGGCAAGTATGACGCCGTATGTTGTTTGGGTGCTGTGATCCGTGGAGCAACACCTCACTTTGATTATGTATCTGCTGAAGCAACAAAAGGTGTGGCGAATGTAACACTTAAATACGGTAAACCGGCTACATTTGGTGTACTTACGGTTGACAGTATCGAACAGGCAATTGAGAGAGCAGGTACAAAAGCTGGGAATAAAGGCGGTGAGGCAATGGCTAGTCTTATCGAGCTTATGAACCTTTACACTGAATTAGATAAATAAAAATATAAAATGACTAGTCGCATGAGGGTACTGCCGAAGATATTGTAGTGTATATCTTTAGTCGGGACTCTGCGTCAGCACAGCTTTTTGGACTCAGTTTAAAAAGCGTAAAGAAGGAATAAAATGGCAACAAGACACCAAGCGAGAGCGGCGGTAGTGGGTTTACTCTATGCGTATGATCTGGGTAATGAAAATATCGCTAAATTTTCTGATGAAATTCTTGAAGAAGATAAGATACGTAATAAGCAAAGAGAGTTCTCGAATGCTCTTTTTCACGGGACAGTAGAGAATCTTGATCTAATTGATACAGAGATTCAAAAGTACCTTAAAGAGTGGGATTTCGATGCAATCGGCAAGGTAGAAAAAGCGATTCTGCGTTTGGGTGCATATGAGATCCTTGTAGCAAAGACTGATAGGGCTATTATTATCAATGAAGCTGTTGAACTTGCTAAAGAGTTGGCAGATGACAAATCACCAAAGTTCATCAATGGGGTATTGGACGCTATAGGAAAGTAGTATGACAGCAAGTATGACCAAACGAATGAGTATTGAAGAAGCAATTGAGCTTATTGAAAAGGCAGACCTTAAAACATTGGGAAAGATGGCTTACGCACGTAAGCAGGAGCTGCATCCAAAGGGTGTGACTACTTTTGTAGTAGACCGTAATATCAACTACACCAATATCTGTTGGGTAGACTGTAAGTTCTGCGCTTTTTATACACATGAGAAAAAAGAGAATGCCTATATCCTCAGTTTTGATGAGATCGATCAAAAGATCGAAGAGTTGCTTGCTATCGGAGGTACCCAAATACTTTTTCAAGGCGGGGTTCACCCAAAACTTGAGATCGAGTGGTATGAGGATCTGGTAGAGCATATCCATAAAAAGTATCCTCAAGTGACCATTCACGGTTTCTCAGCTATTGAGATCGATTATATCGCCCGCCGTTCCAATATCTCTATCTCTGAAGTATTACGTCGTTTGAAAGAAAAAGGACTTAGTTCTATTCCCGGAGCAGGGGCAGAAATACTCAGTGACCGTGTACGTGATATTATTGCACCAAAGAAACTGGATAAAGATACTTGGCTTGAAGTACACAGAGAAGCGCATAAGCTCGGTATAAAATCCACAGCAACTATGATGTACGGAACAGTGGAAACCACTAGAGAGATTGTAGAACACTGGGATCTTATACGTCAGCTGCAAGAAGAAACAGGCGGTTTCAGAGCATTTATTATGTGGTCGTATCAAAGCGATAATACACAGCTCAAGCGTGAATTGCCTACAATTGAAAAGACGACCTCGAACCTTTATTTGCGTTATTTGGCGGTAGCCAGACTCTTTTTGGACAATTTTCCTAATATTCAAAGTTCCTGGGTTACCCAAGGCTCTTATATCGGTCAAATGGCACTGCTTTTTGGGGCGAATGATCTGGGATCAACAATGATGGAAGAGAATGTTGTATCGGCAGCTGGAGCAAAAAATCAGATGAACCAGGAAGAGATGATCAAATTGATCAAGGATGTAGGCGAAAATCCTGCTAAACGTAACACAGCGTACGAAATTTTGGAGAGATTTTATTAACAGTTCTCTCCAGACTCTCCATAAGGTTTTTTTGAATGAAACAAATCATTATATTATTAGTTTTACTGCAAGGAGTGTTGATGGCCTCGAGCATCAATGAAGTTAAGATAAAAGATAGCACAGTTCCTATCGTGTATGAGGGGGGTGATTATGTCCCTATTGTATCAATCCAATTTGTATTTACAGGAGCAGGACACCTGAGCAATACCAAAGACGGCATCGCCGATATGTCTGCAAAATTGCTTAATGAAGGGACAAGGAAAGACGGTTCGGTCGGTTTTGCTACGAAACTGGATGCACGTGCGGTAGATATCCATAGCAGTGTAGGGCGTGAGAGTTTTGTGATTGAAGTTTCTGCACTTAAAAGTGAGTTTGCTTACGCGATAGAGAGACTTAAAGAGCTACTCAAAGATCCGAACTATACTCAAGAAGCTTATGAGCAGATCGGGCGGCAGAAGATCGGTTGGCTCAATCAAAAGCGAAGTGATTTTGATTACATTTCTGCAACTGCTTTACGTGCAGAACTATTCAACGGTACTCCACTGGCAAGACCTTATGACGGAACGTTTGAAAGCATTGAAAGTATCACGCTACATGATCTTCAAACATTTATCCAAACGCATATCGGGTATAACAATTCCTGTGCGGTAGTGGGTGGGGATATCACTTTAGATGAAGCAAAGCTGTATACCCAGGAGGTTCTCAGTCTGCTTCCAAAAGTGGATACTAAAGAGATCAAGCCGCTTCAAGCCTCAGATAAACGAACCACTGTTTACAGTAATGAAGAGACGCAGCAAGCATATATCTATTTTGGTGCACCGTTTTACTACAGCTATAAAGAAAAGGACCAGTATAAAGCGAAAATCGCTGAGTACCTGCTTGGTGGTGGAGGATTTGGTACACGCATGATGGAGGAGATCCGTGTGAAACGTGGACTAACCTATGGTGTTTATGCTTCACTTAGACGTACGAAAAGCGTATCATATATGAGTGGATACCTGCAAACCAAACTTTCTACACAAGATGAGGCAATTAAGCTCATCCAGGAGGTAGTTGATACGTTTGTAGCTAAAGGAATTACTGAAGATGAGCTGGATAAAGCCAAAAAATTCCTTGTCGGAAGTGAGCCATTGCGTACAGAGACACTCTCTCAGAGGCTGAGCCGTGCTTATAACGAATTCTATTATGATAGGCCTTTAGGTTTCTCCAAAGAACAACTTAAGAAACTTGAGGCAGTAACATTGGAAGAGATAAATGAATTCATCACTTCGCATAAAGAACTTTCTAATATTACCTTCAGTGTTGTCACAAAAAAAGAAGAGACTAAAAAGTAAGATGTCAATTTGACATTTTTTCTTCTTCCCTTTTTCAAACTTTTGTATAATGTTCAAAACAAAAGGAGAAGATGTGGAAGAGGCAAAGCAGCTTTTTAAAAAGCTAAAGATATATTCCTTGCTTGATCTTGCACTGATCATTCCGTCCTCCTACAACGATACCACACTCTCAACAAATTTCCAACTAGGTAAAGTCGGGACGTATGAAGCTACGGTTAAAGATGTGAGTGTCATTGGCGGCAAGTTAAGAGTCAATTTTATATTAAAGCCCTCAGGAAGATATCTCTCTTCTACATTTTTTCGTACTGCTCCTTATCATCATAAACTATTTACAGTTGGTTCACACCATTATATACAAGGACGTTTAGAGGAGTTTCGCGGTTATCTTCAGATGTCTCAACCAAAATCGGTAAAAGAAGTAGGTAAGATCACCCCTAAGTATAAAACCGTGCTTAAAGAAAGTGAGATAAGAGCATTGATTGAGTGTTATATAAATGAACAGAACCTTTACAATGAGGGGTTGGATTCTAAAGAGGTAGCGACACTTATGCGGATTCATTTTCCAAAAAGCATTGATGAATTGTATGAAAACGGAACGTACAAAAATGAAATTGTAGCTGTAATGAAGTTCATTGAAGCCTATAATCATCTGAAAAAACTAAAGGGTAAAAGGATTGACTTTCCTTCACTCCATGCACTACATGGTAAGATTGAGCCATTTGTCAAGAGTTTACCGTTTACACTAACTCAAGAACAGCAAAATGTCATTGCACAGATTAAGCAGGACTTGGCCAGAGAAGATAGGGCAGCCAAGCGTATGGTAGTAGGTGATGTAGGCTCAGGAAAAACGATGGTAATACTTGCTTCAGTGATGATGGCACTGCCGTACAAGAGTATCTTGATGGCACCTACTTCTCTTTTAGCACTGCAGCTTTATGAAGAAGCATGCAAATATTTGCCTAAAGAGGTAAAAGTCTCTTTGGTGATGCAGGGACGTAACAAAGGAGATTATCGCGAAGCAGATTTTATTATCGGTACCCATGCACTTCTCTATAAAGAAGATCTGCCAGATGCAGCATTGGTCATGATCGATGAACAGCACCGATTTGGTACACAGCAAAGACAGGGGCTTGAGGTACTAGCAAGTAAAGGTGGAGCGAAACGTGCACATATTATCCAGTTTTCTGCTACTCCTATTCCAAGAACACAGGCGATGATGGATTCAGCGTTACTTGATGTCAGTCTTATCACTACGACACCGTTTGAAAAGGATATTACAACACAAACTATAAGTAAGACAGATTTCCCAGACCTACTGACTCATATCAAAGAAGAGATAGCCGAAGATCATCAGGTATTGATCATCTATCCGCTTGTCGAAGAGAGTAGTGAGGTTCCATACCAATCCTTAGATGAGAGCAGAGGATTTTGGGAGAGTAAATTTGAACATGTGTATGTTACTCATGGTAAGGATAAGGAGAAAGAAGAGGTATTGCTGGAGTTTAGAGAAAAAGGCAATATACTACTTGCAACGACCGTAGTAGAGGTTGGTATTTCTCTTCCAAGACTTACATTGATTGTTATTGTAGGTGCTGAAAGATTGGGATTGGCTACGCTTCATCAGCTTCGTGGTAGAGTAGGACGTAACGGATTAAAAAGCTGGTGCTATCTCTACAGTCATGCACCAGCCAATGAACGATTGATTCAATTTTCTAAAACAACCAACGGTTTTGATATCGCTAAACTTGACTTGAAATTTCGTAACAGCGGGGATATCTTGGATGGTACGATACAGAGCGGCCAGAAGTTCAGATGGCTGGATATGGCTGAAGATGAAGAGATCATACAAAAAGCTAAAAATAGATTGGGAAAGTGATAAAATTAGAAAATGATTTTTTGAGAGGCACAAGTGCCGAGAGCCCGCTGTTGAAGCGAACTCAGTGTTTAACGTAGGCAAGATGGGTTTTGCCCATTTGCCGTCCTATTAATATAATCCAAATCTGCCATCAGCCCTTTTATACATAACTCTCATATTTCCATCATGATCGTTAAATACAATGAACTGTCGTTTTTTTTCTGCCATAAGTGCTTCGATCGCCTCCTCAAAATCAAGAGGTTTATGTAGTTCAAGATCCATCGGTACGATTTCAGCATCTTCTACACTCATCTCACTTACAGCTTCAGCTTCTTCTCCAAGGTCTTTAAAACTCATAATCTTGTGGTCTTTGATCTTTTCAGAGTGTCTTCTGAGCGCCTTTTTCATTCTTTCGATCGCAAGGTCAATAGCCGCATATACATCTTTGTCATTCTGTGTGATTACAAGTGTATTTTTATCTTTAAGGTTGATGATGAACTCTGTACTGAAACCCTTTTTACCGTTTTTCTCATTGGCTGAGATTACAGTATTTGCTGAGATAATATCGAGATTATATTTTTCTAGCCCTTCAATCGCAGCTTCAGCATAGGATTTGATTGCATCTGTTAGTTCAAAGTGTCTTCCTGTAATACTTGTATTCATAGTAAATCCTTTTATTAAGATGACTTGTCTGATTGTCAATAGAGTGATTGACAAACAATCTTGCTAAAACTGATGAGTTTTAGGAGGATCAACAAGTATGGCTATATCACTATATCCATACTTAATTGTAACTTTAGTTACTTAATAAAAGGCTAATAAAAAAAGAGTTAAGAGGCATTTTGCCCTTCAATATATGCATATCCGGTTTCAGGCTCTACACTGATTTGAAAAGTATTTCCATCTGAGAGTGTGAAAGTAAAGGTGCATCTTTGATCAAGGTATCCTTCATAGTCTACTGCATTTGCATTGCTAAATGTTGCACCGTGGTAAGGTCTTCCCAAGTGATCAAATGCGATATGCTCAGCTCCACATGAGTTAGTGACATTAGTGATACCGAACTTATAAGTAAGAAAAATATCTTCACTTACTGTTCCATCACCGCCATTAGAACATGATCTGGTATTTTCCCAAAAAATAGGTTTTCCTGTGATAGGATCAATCGCTGCTTCATTCTCAGAAAAGTAAGCATTATCAGAACCTGACATATCATCATCACTTCCTATCATGTAGTACTGATCACCGCCGCTGCAGCTGCTAAATATTATACGCCAGAAACGACGCTGCCATCGGTGGTCGTCAAAACGCTGTTTATAGTCGTTGAGTGCCAGGTGCTGAGTATAGCGAATCTTAGAGAGGATATGGTCAGCTGCTTCTTGTTGCGTATCTCTTTCCATCCTAGGCATTGCCATAGCTGCCAGAATACCTAAAACGACAATTACAACAACAAGCTCTAACATTGTAAATGCATGTGTAGTATTGGATTTTTGATTAAAATGTTTCATATCTTTTGTAGTGTCCTTCTATGATATGTGATCCATGGAGAGTTAGTGATATCTCCTTGAGTGATATCTTTATACTCAACATAGACATCAACAATGATATTAAGCTCATTATTTCCTACACTTGGATTATCAAGTTCACGCGTATCTGCACATGATTGGATATCACCGGCTGCACCTATATAACTTATACGCGTACGTACTCGGTACCCTTCACCTGTAGATGTGGGATCATTTGAACCTACATTTGCGTTGATATCTGTAATACAGTTGCCTGTAGCGTTTCTATCATTTGCAGTAACTGTCATAATCGCCAGTTCAGTATAGCTTTTTGCCAAGAGCATGGCTTGCTCTTTTTTATACTGACCGGTTGTCTCTTTAATGATTTTACCTGAAAGGCTCATCACTAAAATGGCAATAGAGGACATCAATACGATCAGAAAAATTGCTGTAATGAGAGAAAATGCTTTTCTTTGTGTTTTCATCATCGTATTACCGCCTTTTCTTTACAACTGTTGATTGTAAGGTTTTCTCCGATATTTTCCCTTTGACAAAGTTTTAAACGGATCGTACTTCCTGAACCGGTAAAGTTAAAAACACTTACATTCCGTATAAGGATTTGGCTTTTACCATTGGTATAGTTTTCTCCTTCCCATGGTTGATAGTCATAATAGAGTCTAAGATCCCATACATCGCCCTCCGTACCAGGCATTGTATGTTGATTTTCAGGTACAACAGCATAAGCTGTCCAGGCAAGCTGATAGTGTTCTTTAATAGTTCTGCTCCCTGCAATAGCATTAAGTGTAAGGGTAGTATCATTCCCCAAGGATACTCTATGTATGTTTTCAGCACTTACACCACCGGCATAACCTACGGTATAAGCGTCAAAGGTATCCGGGAAAAGTATCGCACTATTTGCTATTCCTGAATTACCTGAGGAAAGATTACTGATGATATTTCCCAGTGCACCGAGTCTTGATCCCGGTGTAGAAAGAGAATCTTTTGTACTTGCTGTTACATCAGCATATCCACTCCATGCAGGTCTTCTAAGCTGTCCTGTCGTAGGTGAATTGCCTACGGCATCAAAACCATCAGCATCATAGGCTATCCACTCAAGCGTATTGTGTACGGTATCTCCATCAGGAATACTTTCGATTGGGACAAAGCTTGCTCCGTTGTCGTGTCTTGCAATGACCGTACGAGGTAAACTGTAGGTGAGTCTATTGACCAGTTGAGTAATCGCCAGTTCTGTTTTTACACTGCTACGATGAACTGCTCTTTGGGTGACATAACTTTCATAGACTTGTACAATGATTTGAGAACCGATCGATGCTACAATACCAAGTATGGTGATTACAATTACTAGCTCAACTAAAGAGAATGCTTTTTGATGTCTTATAGAGCTTATCATGGAAATACCACCTGATTGAGTTGATAGGTACCGATATTACAAGAGAAAGCATTGAGCACAATATCTTTTTGTAATGCCTCTTCCGTACTCGCATTTTCAATCCGAACCTGAACTTGCTTGATATTCGAGCTCCCAAGTGCAGCATTACCGTTTGCAAAAGGTAAGTTATAAGTGAGCGTATTGCTTGAACCTGCATAGCTGCTGCCTCCAGGATTATCATTGAGATAGCGTACATTGACTGCAACGGTGATATCTTTGTCAAGAATATCTCCAGTTAAGGTAGAAGTAGATTCTACATCTTGTAAAGCAGCAGTAGCAGCGGTGATAAAGTCGTCGATATCATCCATGTCTCCACCTTCTGAGCCTAAGTTGGCTGGTGAAGTTGCGTCGATCGCTCCTCCTAATGAATCGGTAAAGCGTCGACTGCTGGAACTAGGTGTACCGGCTCTTCTTCCTGTCGGGATTGTCCCGTTAATCTCTTGGTTAAGATCAGCATTTCCATTGGTGACCAGGACAGAAGCTGTTCGTGTATTATCTGTATCCCCTTCATCCCATTGATGTGTCAGGATCATACCGATCTCTGCTGATGCAGAGGCAATTCCTTCTTGCTGCAATGAAACATAACTGCTTTGTGTTGCTGTAGAGATCAGCATAGGAGCTGACATCAGTACAATACCAAGGATGACGATTGCAAAGATCAACTCTATCATCGCAATGGCTTTTCTCATTCTCTTTCTCATTACCAGTTCAACCTTTTTGTTTTGGTAGTACTTGCATTAATGTCAAGTACATGTCCTGTCTCACCAATACCTGCCCATCCTGATTCTCCGGTAAAACGAACCTTATAGAATGGATCCGGAGGTAATATAGGACTATCTGCATTATAGATAACCCATGAGTTTGTGCTCGTAGGAGTTGAAACATCGAGGAGTATATCAAATGTCACCGAAACCGAACCAGAATCGGTTCTCACCACTTGAATAGTGCCATCTTGTGCATTTGTATCGATGTTTACATCCGTATCCACGGTAGCTGTACCGCTACCCAATGCAACAGTAGGCGGATTTTCTAGCGTAATATTCCCATCACCCAATGTTACATTATGATCAAGCGAAAGCCACCAATTACTTAAGTCTGTTTGTCCTGTAAGCTGTATAGTGTTTGGGAAGAATGTACAAGTCGGGAATTGATCACAGTACACTAGCATAGTGATCGGTGTGGTGGCAACTGTACCTTCAACATCATAAAAGTCCTGAGAAGACTTTGCACGGCCATAGTAGAAAGTAGCATTGCGATCATCATTTTCCACACCGTTTCCTGTGATGATAGCAGTATTCCCGGTTGTACTGGTATAGGTAGAGGCTACAGAGATATTGACATCACTTTCCGGTACTCTGAACGGATTGACCGGTTGATTATTATCCCGCGCATAGTTGAATAACAAGCGTTGACTTGTATTACTCTCGTCCCAAGTGATGTTATGTGTACCGTTGGCATCATCCCCACCAAATCCGAGAAGTTGTTCTGTTGGAATATCATGTATCACAAGATCATTATCTAATGGGTGGTTGTTTGAAAGTGCCGGATTCCACTCGGTAACATTGAGGTCAACACGTACAGGATTTTCATAGAATAGACTTCCCTGTCTGAAGTTCTGAGTTACATCACCATCTGCATTGATCGCACTAATCGTCACATCAGTAGGTGCAGACATATTTAGATCATTGGACAGGTAGGTGAAGTTACTGTCTCTATGATTTCTTAAAACGATATTATCTACTTTGAAAGAATCGGGAATAAAGGTTACCTGGTCATACGTACAGATATATGTATGGGCATGACTGGTATTACAATCCATTGGAGTATCATCATTATCTATTGCTGCCCATTCCTTATCATAAATATTAAGCTCAATGGTTCCTACATCTGTGTATTTAACACTTACTGATTCATCCGGCATACCGGGAGTGGTAGTTGGTCCAAATGGGCTTAGACTTGAAAGACCTCCGACCATAAAAGCCAGTTGAGTAATATTTACATCGGAAGTTCCGGCTAAAACCCCTGCTGTATCAGGGAGTCCGTTTTTAAAATAACGTATTACGTCAGAGTCAAGATCACTATTGTAGTTGTGGCTTTGCACAGTATAGCCTGAAACTACTGTACTTGTAGGAATAGATGAACCGTTTGGATAGATACCGTCTACCGGATATTTTGCGGTTAACGAGAGACTATAAGGTTTTGCCGATCTTAGCAGATCCGGTGCATCAGGATCTGTCATACCGATCTCCATACGATCCGGGCGGATGGCAAAATTGTCTGTGGTACATGAAGGCTGGATGTTAAACGTACACATATAACATCCGAGTTCATTGACATAGATACCGTCAGTTGTCGGGTCAAATGAAGGATCGCCTGGATCAGCATATCCACCATTATCTGATAGACACGGTTTCCCCCCATCCATACCACAGCGGTCCCATGCATCTTGACCAAAGGCAGTTTTATACTGTACTTCGGAGTTAACACACTGTGCGAGTCTTGCAAAGTTACCTGTTGTACTACTGTTCGCCAGACAGTTCTGTCCTTCAATACTCAATGAGTTTGGATCAACAAAGATCAATTGCATTCTGGAAATTTTTGAAACTTCGGCCGGTACGATCATCTGTCCTTGTGAAGAGTAAAAGCCCGACGGTACTTCGATGACCAGTTGCTGCCCGCTATTTGGATCTATGATGTTATCCAGTGCCAGTGAACATGTATTATTTGACATATACGGAACAATAGTATACGGAATGCCGGTATCGGTCAGATAAGGTATTGCTACACCTTCTTTGCTAAGGTGTACTCCAATGACATCCCTGCTTGGTGCACCTGCAGTCATTGTTTGGATAAACTTAAGTGAACCGTCAGTATCTGAGGTGTACATATTGTATGTAAGAGCATTGCCGGCATCGATTGGTGTATCGATCAGGTCTGCTTTTGTCGTGATCTCGACTCCCCCTTCACTCGTTCCGTTACACTCATAAATACGGCCTGTATGATGAAAACCTAATTCGGTGATGTAGTCACCAAACATAGCAATACCATCTATCCTAGGGGTATTATACGTCTTCTTGTCCTTTAATAATATTTGAACATTATTTACTAGGTTTTTATTAATATCAACGGCATATCCTTCAGTATAAGATCCATAATCATTTACGTTGGTAATATCGTTACATTCACCTGATGATCCCCCTCCTGATGTTGTAGCAGAATACTCACATGAACCACCTTTTGTCTCAGGCGCGTACATTTTATAGACTTTGATATCACTCAGTATCGTAGTTGCATTGTACTCTCTGACCAATACGTAGGCTTCACAGTCGTTTCCATAGTAGAAGTTACCTTTCATTTCACAGCTAGCATTATAATCTGAATTAAGGATCTCAGTTCGTTCTGTGTAACAGAGGTGTTCAGCGGTACCAACTTCATTGGTAATGAATGTAGTTTCCGTATCTATATTGTTGGTTGGATCAACATCAGGCAGTGAGCTGTTAACCTCTATAGTATTTATGATTGTTCCATTCTTATCAGGAGCACGTACATGGAAATTGAAGATAGAAACATCCCCCGGGCGAAGCACATTATCGAAAGTACATGTGATTACCCCTCCTACTTCACCCGTTGTATCATTGTTCTCATCCATACAAGTCCAATCGGTTGTAAGACCGTTTATCATATCAAGATTGGCTTTCATACGATCAGGAAGTGTATCGGTAAGATTTATATCTGTTACATTTTGATCTCCGATATTACTAACACTGATCGTATAGTAAAAAGGATCATAAATCAGTGCCTCTTGTACATTTGCTACTTTTGTTACTTTTAAGTCATTACCGACAGATGGGACATTTGGGGTAAAAACAGCAGAGATATCATAGGTATTAGCAACATTATCGCTATCTCCCTCTAAGAAAATGATATATCTTCCTGTTAATGTTGATGGGATCGTAAAAACTTTTGATGCATTGTTCCCTATATATCCTACCTTTGAAGATGGGCATAGAGGTGATGTAAGTGCAGAGTAGTTCAAAAGTTTATTTGTATGATTATTGACAGTCACTTGTAATGTCCCGTTTGCCGGAACATCGAAGGAGAAATAATCTCTGTCACCTTCACTACTGGAGCCTATATCAGAACCCGTATAAATTCCAAATGCAAGTATCGGATCGGATGTTATACAGGAGTTATTCGGTTCTGTTTCTGCATATAAAACACCACTAAAAAGTATCAAAACGCTTGAGAATAAAGAAAAAATAGTTTGTCGGACTATACGAAAAGATACCAAAGTGAAAAAAAATCTTTTAAAAGTTTGGGCTAGATACTGCATAGAACCTCCTTTCCAACCACTACTTTTTATTATACTAAAAAATATAGTAAAAAGCTACAAAAAGAGACCAAACATAGCAAGTAGAGTCAAATGAGCATTTTTCTCTTTACTCTGCAACCCGGCTATCTGCATGAGACCCGTGGCTTTCCGTCCCTACCTCGCAATAGGTTTGGCCATTATAGATAGTTAAATCATGGCATAAGGTTACTTAATTCTTTCTAACGTAAAAAGTCTGATTTGTAGCAAAGCTAATACGATTTTTACATATTTTGAGCTATGATATTGAGAGTTAAAGAACTTAGACAGGGAGTGGCCGTATATGTTACAGATGATTAGAACAATAGGTGTAGGGATGTTTTTATCCTTTTTATTAGTAGGGTGTGGAAACGATGAAAGTACGGTTGAAGAGTTTAATAAACCTGCACTTTACTGGTATCAGAAGATAGCAAAGAATATCTCCGGGGGATACTTGGATAAAGCTGATGCCTATTATATTTCTCTCAAAAGCGAACATATGCGCTCTCCTATGATGCCTGCTGCAATCATTATGTTGGCACATGCTCATATGAGCAAAGAGGAGTATCTGCTCGCAAACTTTTACCTGGATGAATATAATAAACGATATGGTGCAGGAAGCAATCGTGAGTATATAGAGTTTTTGAAAATAAAAGCCTCTTTTTTGGGGATCAAGGATGTTTATAAAGATCAAAAGTTGATCGAAGATACCGTTACAAATGCCAAGACGTTTATCAACCGTTACCCGGGATCTGAATATCAGCCTTTAGTAAACACGATGTTGGTTAGGCTCTATATGACACAATATCTTCTGAATGAAAATATCGCTGCACTGTATGATCGTACGGGAAAAGATGAAGCTGCAAAAATATACAGAGATAAAAATAAAGGTTCAGTAGTTCAGCAAAGTGATATTACACCGCCTGAACAGGGGATTATAGGTGCTGTATTTGATTGACCTTTCAGTCGGTTGAAAACGGTTAATCTTTTTTCGGTACCCTAGAAGGGAATATCATAAACAAAAAATTATTTGATATAGTCTATGTTTATTAAAATAGACAGAATTTTATAGATAGAACAAAGGAAATATAAGTATGCAATTAAGTGATTATGAAGCATTTCCCACACAGCTGCCGGTAGTTGTAGAAGATGAGCTTTTTTTGTATCCTTTTATGATCAGCCCAATTTTTCTGAGCAATCAAAAAGATATCGATGCAGCTACTATGGCAATGGAAAACAATTCATTACTCTTTGTGACCTCTTCTATAAGCGGGAAAGAAGGTGAAAGAGGTTTTGATGCGATGTATAAAGTAGGGGTGGTAGGTTCCATCATGCGTAAAGTCCATCTGCCTGACGGAAGAGTCAAGATTCTCTTTCAAGGACTTTCACGTGCTAAGATCGTTGAAGCCGTTGAAGGAGAAATTAATGAAGCAATGATAGATACTGTCGAGCTTGAACCCTATAATGAGCTGAAAACAAATGCACTAATGGATATCCTTCGCGGTAAGATCAAGAAGCTTTCTTCTCTTAACAGTAATATCCCAGCTGATCTTTTACGTACTATTGAAGAGAATGATGAGCCTAACCGTATCGCAGATCTTGTGTCCTCGATGTTAAAATTGGATAAAGAGGTAGCTTACAAACTCTATATCGAACTGAATATTGAAAAACGTTTGCTTGCACTTATTGATGTCATTACTTCTGAGATCGAAGCGGCAAAAATTCAAAAAGAAATACGTACAAAAGTACACAGTAAGATCGAACAGACCAACAAAGAGTATTTTCTTAAAGAACAGCTCAAAGAGATACAGCATGAGCTTGGTATTGATACTCAGCGAGAAGAAGAGATCTCGAATTTTAGAGAAAAGATCGAAGCATTAAAGCCTCACATGCATGAAGATGCTTTTAAAGAGATCAGTAAACAGTTAGAGCGTTTTGCTCGTATGCACCCTGAATCTGCAGATGCAAACGTACTACAAACTTATTTGGAATGGGTCCTTGATCTGCCGTTTGGAAAATTTACGAAGCAGAACCTTAGTGTAGAAAAAGTTGCTCAAGAACTTGATAAAGATCACTATTCCTTGGAAAAACCAAAAGAGCGTATCGTAGAGTTTTTCTCTGTACGAGAGCTGGCATCGTTAAGAGGACTGAAGCAAAAAGAGACCAATGGAGCAATACTCTGTTTTGCAGGACCTCCGGGTGTAGGAAAAACTTCATTGGCAAACTCAATTGCTACGGCCCTTGGAAGACCTTTGGTGCGTATTGCATTGGGTGGATTGGAAGATGTGAATGAACTAAGAGGCCACAGACGTACTTACGTAGGGGCAATGCCAGGGCGTTTGGTACAAGGTCTGATAGAGGGTAAAAGTATGGATCCGGTGATCGTACTGGACGAGATTGATAAAGTAGGGCGTAGTATGAGGGGTGACCCAACTGCCGCACTGCTTGAGATTCTTGACCCTGAACAGAATGTTAAGTATCGTGATTACTATCTAAACTTTAATATTGATCTAAGTAAAGCGATTTTTATTGCCACGGCAAATGAGGTAGGACGTATACCTGCGCCATTACGTGACAGGATGGAGTTTATTGGATTGAACTCCTATACACCAAGAGAAAAATTTGAAATTGCTAGACGGTATCTCATCCCTCAGGAAACCAAAAAACATGCTCTTAGAACTAGTGAAGTATCTATCAGTGATAAAGCGCTTAAAGTCCTTATCAGTGATTATACTAGAGAAGCTGGGGTGAGAAATTTACGAAGACGTATTGCGGACCTTATGCGTAAGAGTGCAAGAAGGTTACTTGAAGATCGTAGTTTGAACAAGATATCGATCACTAAGAAAAATCTTGAGAAGTTCACTGACAAAAAAGTATTTGAAATTTCACCTGTACACCCTGAACCACAAGTCGGTGTTGTCAATGGATTAGCATGGACAGCTGTCGGCGGGGATGTCTTAACCGTTGAAGCGATAAAAATCAAAGGAAAAGGCGGATTACAGCTTACTGGAAAACTTGGTGATGTAATGAAAGAATCGGTACGTATTGCTCATTCTGTGGTTAAGATACTGATAGATGAGCATAAACTGCCGATCTCTCCATCAATTATACCTCATACAATAAATGAGAAAGAAGAACGTATAGAACTTGATGCCTCTGAAGTGTATAAACGATATGATCTGCATATCCACGTGCCTGAAGGTGCAACACCAAAAGATGGACCAAGTGCCGGTATCGCAATGGTATCTGCTATTGCATCCGTACTAAGTGAAAAAAAGATCGATAACAAAATAGCAATGACTGGTGAGGTTACTCTGACCGGTAATGTTTTGCCGATCGGTGGCCTTAAAGAGAAGTTGATTGCTGCATATACTGCAGGTGTGAAGCGTGCGCTAATCCCTCTTAAGAACTATGAAAGAGATATGGATGAAATACCTGAGGAAGTAATTGATGCAGTAAAGATCATTCCTGTTAAAACTATCGATGATGTACTTAAAGAGATATTTGTAGATTAAAAAGGAAGGAAGAGTTTACAGAGCTTGAAGCTCTGTAAAACATTAGAAAGGTGAAGCGGTGGTTCTTAAGACCACTGCTCCAATTTTGCACTGAGATCACCTTCTTTTACCGGTTTTCTCAGGAAGTCGTTCGCACCATTCTCAAATACTTCTGTTTTTCTTGTGTCATCTGTTGAGAGTACAATCACAGGAATATGAGAGTTAGTCATGTCTGCTCTAAATATCTTCAAGAATTCTACACCGTCTACCACAGGCATCATAATATCAAGCAGCACTACATTGATACTTGGATCTTTTTTGAGCTTATCCAAAGCATCAGAGCCATTTTCTGCTTCAATAGTCTCTATAACTTTTGGATTTTTCTTTAAAAGAGTTTGTAACAATTTTCTATTGATAAAGTCATCATCTACTATTAGTACTTTTAGTGCCATTTATATTATCCTCTATTCTCTTGAATGATACTTTCTATTTGTTCTTTCGAGTTTTGAGCTGTAATTATAGCTATATTATCAGAAATATTGCTTATTTCATCCGTAACCAAATCACTATCAGTAAAGACAATGTCATAATTTCCAGAAGCTAATTCTGTTTGTAAATTACTGAGATTATCAAGTACAACATACTCATATCCTAGGTTATCTAACACTTGTTTAAGAACTCTACCTTCTAGAAGGAACTTTTTGGCAATTAGAATCTTCTTACCGCTCACATCAGACATTAGCAGATCGATCATTGGAGACTCTTCAGCAGTCTCTTCATTGATTGCAACTTCTGAAACTGTTGAACTCTCAACTTCTTCAGTCTTAGCAACTGTCGGTGCACTCGCTATATCTTTTTTCTCTGAAACAGCTTTATGTGATAAGAACTTATTAAGAATATAAAGCAGCTCATCCGTTTCGATCGGTTTGGTGATATACTCATCCATACCCTCAGCAAGGAATCTTTCTCTATCGCCTTTCAGTGCATTTGCAGTCAAGGCAACGATAGGAATATGTGCTTCTTCCTCATCTTCCTCAAAGTCAAGGATCTCATGTGTTGCTTCGATACCATCCATTACCGGCATTTGTATATCCATGAAGATAAGATCATAATTCCCTGATCTACGTTTTTCAAATGACTCTAGACCGTTATTGGCAATATCAACGTTAATACCGTGCTGTTGTAGGATACGGGTAATAAGTTTTTGGTTGATAATATTGTCTTCAGTTACAAGAATATTCGCATCAAAGTATGTCTCTTGTTTTGCTTCAGCTTCTTCAATGATCTGTGGTGTCGTTTCTGATGTAGTACTCAATACCTCTTGTACTTTGGTCATAGTAATAGGCTTATAGATAACATTCTCTTGTGGAACACCAATCTCTTCTACTTTGTTTCTGCTTGTAATATTTGCAATGACAATAAGTTTGGATTTGTCGATATTGCGTACAGCATCAAGAATATTTTGTTTTGCTTTATCGATATCAACCCAGTAAGAAGAACATGAGTCACTGTCAATTAGCTCTTTAAGATCTCCTACAGATTCGAAATGTTTAACTGCATTGCCATAGAAGTTAAAGTATTTTTCAAAGTATGTATCAAGTTTAGTTGGGATATCTTGTTGATATTTTCCAATCGTTACATCAGTAAATGCATTAATGTAATTTGCTTCTGTAGAAGCTACTTCTTCCAATGGAATAGTAAAGAAGAATGTCGTACCTTTATCTTTTGCACTTTCTAGTTCAAGTACACCACCCATAAGTTCAACAAACTGGCTTGAGATAGTAAGACCAAGACCCGTACCACCGTATTTTCTTGTTACTGAAACATCTGCTTGTGAGAATGCATCAAATACACGTGCTTGCTGATCTTTTGTCATACCGATACCATTGTCTGAAACACTGAACATAATGTTGGATTCACCCTCATGGCTATCAACTCTTTTGATCTCAACATTGATCTCTCCACCGTAACTGGTAAATTTGATAGCATTAGAAAGTAGGTTAATAACAATCTCTTTGATCTTAGTAGGGTCACCCTTAAGTTTTTTGGAGATGTTAGGATCCATATAGAAGTTAAGATCGATATTTTTCTCTGCAGCACCAACCGCATAGGTTTCAAGAGCACTTTCGAACTCTTCAGCTGCATCAAATACAATGTTTTCAATCTCGATTTTATTACTTTCAATTTTAGAAAGGTCAAGAATATTGTTGATAATGCTGAGAAGGTTTTCAGAACTTTTATCGATAATGTTCAGGAATTCTCTTTGCTCAGCGTTAAGATCTGTACTTCTGAGGATTTCTGTAAATCCAACGATACCGTTCAGCGGTGTACGGATCTCATGTGACATGTTTGCAAGGAAAAGAGATTTTGCTTCATTCGCTTGTAGTGCAGTGAGTTTATCTTCTTTTGCAGTTTCAACGAGTGTATCTAGGAAATGATAAGCTTCTTTGGTACCTTCGTGTGTATCAAGGTTAATGTTCTCAATTGCTGCAATATCTGAAGAAAGATACTGCTCACTGCTTTTCATTTCATCCACAGCTTTATTCAGGACATCTTCAAGTTCTTCGATGTTTCTTGTGATATCTCTTGTTGTGGTATACGCAAGGTATGCAAGGATTAAACTCAGGAAAAGAATGGTTGAAGCAATCGTTAGAAGCAAGATCTGTCTATCAAGATAGGCCTCACTTTTTTGCCATAGTGTGTTTGAAATAAGAAGTTCTGCTTTAGATAAAAGTGTTACCTTCTTTGTTTGTAGCGCAAACCAGTCCATTGGCTCTTCTGCATAGTCCCCGTTATCGACGTCTGTCTGGATCGCTGAAGAAGTTTCTGCAAGTTCAGAAAGCATTGCATTAGCTTGAGGACTTGTCATTAAACCTCTAAGTTCTTCACGAAGTTGTTGGTTTGTAACATGTTCAATATCAAAAAGGTTCGCTTTGGTTTTAAACTCATCCCAAAGTGCGATTTCTTCAAATGACATTGACAATCTTCTTTCCATGAAATATGCAACGTAGTCTCTCTCAAGACCTGCATTTTCCTTAGAAATATAAAGTTGCGTAAGTGAAGAGATAAGTGCTGTAATATCAGTGTCAAGTGCAAAGTTGTTTACTTTTAGAAGTGTATTGAGTGTCGGACCTGTGAGCTTATTGGAAAACTCATTTGAGAAAACAACTTTAAAGTCAGGATTATTGCTGTCAATGATCTTTCTTGTCGCTGAAATACCACTTAGGTTTTTGATCATTTTATCATAAGCCATCAAATCTTTTGAAAGATCTTTATTGACTAAATCGGCAATAAACGGCAGATACGCATTGTCATTGGAGATTGCCTCTAGTTTGAGTTCCCCAATTACTTGATCTGTTTTTACTCTTTGTTTATCAAGAACATCTTTATAGTCTTTTTGTTCGCTCCCCAAGAAAAGAGATGACAAACCACGTTCTTTACCGAGTTGTCCTAGAAGATTATCTAACTTGGCATTGTTACTGAGAGTTAGTTTCAATGCATTTGCCTTTTCAAAGTTGGCATATGAAGTGATAAAGAAGTAACTTGCCAGTAATAGTAGTAGGGTGATTGGTACCAGTCCAAGCAGTTTTAGTCTGTTACGTATTGTCATGTTCTTTCCTTTATTTAGATGTCAATTCCATTTGTTTTTCAAATGCAATGAAGTGCGCCCAGTAGCTTTTAATCAAACTTTCAAGTCTATTACTGTCTTCACAGAACTGAATTTCATACAGTGTGTCGGCAAGAGGATTGATACGAAGGTTACTCGAAGCCCCCTTGAGAAGGTGCCCTATCTTTTGAATTCTGTCCAAATCACCTTGTTTATAAGCTTCAAGCATATTTTCTGTTTCAGTTCTTGCTTGGCCTATAAAATCATGAACAAACTCCTCGATGAGTTCAACAGGTAAGCTGAGTTCATCTGCAGCCTCTTCTAATCGGAAATCGAAATGGGTAGGTTTTACGTTACTAAGATCGATCGTTCCAAAACTTCCTTCAGGTAATGTTTCTTCTTCAGGCACTTCTGCTATTTCCGGTGCAATGACCACTTCTTCTTCAAGACTTATTTCAGGTTCAATAGAAGGAAGCTCGATCTCTTCTTCTACTTCTGATACAGTAGTGTGTTTTGTAGTGATTCTTGCAAGTTTATTATAGAAATCTTCAACAAATGTATCACGCTCTATAATTGAAGCTTTTTCTATCTCTTTTGCAGCATTTGAAAGTTCAGGGAGATGCAAAACTTCTGAAAGTTGTACAAGTGTTTTAATCGCCGAAGATTGTGTTTCATCGTTCTCACTGTTAATATCTTGCTCTAGTGAAATCGCAGTATCGATGAACTCATTTAAGAAGGTGTTATATTCATCAGGTGTAATACCGATAGTTTTACATACTGCTGTAACATCAATATAGATAGGCTCTGTTGATTTTTCAACTTCAGGAGTAGCTTCTGTAGTGATTGCCACACTTTCTTCTTCCGCAACAGTCGGCTCGAGAGTAGGAAGTTCAACTTCTTCTTCCTCTAATATTCCTATCGGCTCAAAATCAGCAGGTTCTTCCTCACTGATACCAATCTCTTCTTCCGGTTCTTTAAGAAAATCTTCATCTAATATAGAGATTATCTCTTCATCTGTACCGGTATCTTCAGTTTCAAGAATAGAGAGAGGCTCTTCTTTCTCATCAATAAGGCCTATATCCTCTGAAAATGAAATACTTTCTTTTTCAGGTTTTTCCAAAATCTCAGAAGTTGTTAGAACATTAAGAGTAAGTTCGCCTAACATACTTGAGAGTGATGTGCTTTTTAAGTCAAAATTATATTGATTCTCTTCGTTGTCTCCAGAGACGATTATTAAACTATCAGGGCTCAAAGAGGTAAAAGAGATTTCTTCTTTTATCACTTTCTGATACAGTTCTTCAACACTTTGAAGTCCTATGAGATCAAGTAGTGCCTTATCTACAGCTACAACTTGATGATTTTGATTGGTTATGTAGTACATATCTGAATAACTCCTTTAATTTTTTTCTTTTTCCAGTAACTCTTTGTATACAGGTATGATTTCATTGATCTCAGTTTGTGATGCAGGTCTTCTAGCAGCTGTATAACCTACGATTTCCCCATCTTTTTCTATTGGAGTTATATGTGAATAGACCCAATAATATTTACCGTCTTTACGCAAATTTTTTACGACTCCGGTCCATTCTTTACCGCTCTTGATGGTGTCCCACAGTTCCTGAAATGCAGCCTTTGGCATATCAGGGTGTCTCACTATGTTATGATTTTTACCCACTAATTCACCACGTGAATAGTTGGCAATTTCACAGAACTTTCTATTTGCATAGGTTATGATCCCCTTTTGGTCAGTAGAACTGACAATCAAACCTTGTTCAAATTTGAATTCTTCATCAATCGGTTCAGGTCTTTGCATATTTTACTCCTTGTTCAAATGAAATAAAAATTTTTTTATTAATATTTACAGACAGCTACCAACTAGTAAATTAAAAAAATTATTACACAAACTTTATAACAATTAAACTAAAAGTGGATTGAAATACGCTTTTTTAGTAAAAAATATTAAGATTTAGGTTTATTTATAGAGTTAGTAAACTCTTTTTAATACTACTGTTCTTCTTTTTGATTTAAAATTATTTTCGCAATTTTTTCATTGGTGACCCGCGTGAGTTCTTCCAATGAAGCATTTTGAATCGAATCGAACGTACCAAAGTAGTCAATAAGCTTTTTAAGTGTTGCTTTCCCGATCCCCTTTTGATTAAGAAACGAGACCTGTATATCTTCTTTCCTTTTTTTATTTTGATGATACGTAATAGCGTAACGATGCGCCTCATCTCTTTGTCTTTGGATCCAGTGCAGACGTTCGTCAGTAGGTTTTAGTTCAATGACACCTCCATCAGTATAGAGAAGGTCTTTGGAAGATCCTTTTGCACGGTGTGCCTTTGCATCAAGCTTCTCTTTAGCAATCGCAATGACATCAAGGTTTACACCAGCTTCATGTAATAGTTTTTTTGCAAGGTTAAGATTGGCCTGGCCTCCATCAAGGATCCATAAGTCAGGAGCAGGTTCCTCCGCAAACTTTTCAATTCTGCGACTTAGCAGTTCTTTCATCTGACCGTATTCGTCTTTTGCATGTAACTCATAACGACGGTAACTACTCTTATCCCAAATCCCTTCATCCCAAACGACCATACCTCCAACAGTTGCAGCACCCATCATATGTGAGTTGTCAAATGTCTCTATCCGGTATGGGATCGTTGAAAGGTCAAGCAGATCTGCAACCTTTTGTTCTATGATATTCTTCTCTTTTGGCTTTCTTAGTAGTTCATCACAGTTTTGGAGTGCTAGTTCAATGAGTTTTTTCTTGGGACCTCTTTGCGGCGTAATGATCTCGATCCTTTGTCCAAAACGTTTAGAAAGTGTATGTTCCACCTGTTCAGCATCTTCAAAGGGGTGTGCAGTAAGAATCTGCTTACTGACATGAGGTACATCAACGCCGTAAAACTCAAGCAGTGCTTGTTTATACGCTTCATTTTCATCATAGATGTGAGTATGTCTGAAGTAACTGTGTGAAGAAGAGATCACTTTACCTTCTCTCATAAAAAGCTTGACGATCACTCCTCTCTCATCTCCGTTTTTGATCGCAAAGATATCCAGATCAACACGATCTGCGATATCAATATTGGATGTTAATGTAAGAGTTGAGATGGACTGGATCATGTCCCTCATTTTTGCTGCTTCTTCAAAACGCTCATTGATCGCTAGATTAGTCATCTTGTCACCAAGAACATTTAACAGTTTTTTACGCTTTGTAATAGAGGATTTAACTTCACCGATGATCTTTGCATACTCTTCTGGTGTGATCTTCCCTTCACATGGTCCTAAGCATTTTTTGATCTGATAAAACAGACAGACCTTCCCCTCTTTGAGGCATGATTTTTTCTGTACAAGCGGATAGACCTCATAGATCGCATCGAGTAATGCTCTCCCCCCTGTAGGGAATGGACCGTAATAGGTGATCTCCTTGCCTTTAACCACTTTTCTGGTGATCTCAAAGCGCGGATAGTCGACAGATTCATCGATATAGATATAGGGATAGGTTTTGTCATCCCTCAAAAGGATATTGAATTTGGGTTTGAGCTGTTTGATCAGTGAATTTTCCAAGATCAGTGCATCTTCTTCACTCTCTACAATGATATACTCAACTTTTTGGGCCTCACTCAGCATCATCAAAATACGGCTGGACTGATCAGGATTTGGTCTGAATAAAGGTGTAAATCTCCAATAGCTTTTCACACGGTTTTTCAAGCTTTTGGCTTTTCCTACATAAAGTAATTTCCCTGTCTTGTCAAAATACTGGTAAACACCCGGGGAATCAGGAAGATTTTGTATCGTCTCTTTCACAGATTCTTCTTTATACTGGTTTTAATAGCTTCAAATTTTTCTTGTAACTTGGCATCATCACTGCAAATTTCGAATTTACCTTCTGCGAGTTCATAGTAATGTGGAACAGTGGACGACTCTTCTGTATGGTCAGGCAACTTATGATACTTGGAATGAAAGACAACAACCTTGTCAGCTTGTAACATATTGCAGTTTTTCTCCATAAGTGTAAATTGAGATAGAATATCTTTCAACACTTCTTTATTATAATTTAGCTCCATTTTGAAGCCTGGGTGAGTTACTGCAATATAAAGCGTGTTCTGTTTGACATAGACAAAAGCGATTGCCTTCTGGTACTTTTCACTCAAAAGTCTGATATACTTTTGGTAGCACTCATGTCGCTTTAAATATCTAAATTGAGGTTGCCCTTGAAGATGAGACAAAATTGTTTGCGCGCTTTTCATGGCGTGATTATAACATCTCTTTGCTGTATGGTATTGAGTGGATGCGGTCATAAAACAGATCCTGTCTATGTACCTGACCAGCCAAAAACAACGGAGAAAACTAATGCCTGAAAAGTATGATGTATTGATTATCGGAGCAGGGATTGCAGGCTTATATGCAGCGATGAACCTTCCTGCGTCTAAAAATGTATTGGTCGTCTGCAAGGATATTCCCTGGGAATGCAATACATTTTATGCACAAGGAGGAATGACAACTGCTCTAAATGAAGCGGATGTTAAGTTGCATGTTCAGGATACCATGGCAGCAGGTGCTTATCATAATGATAAACAAGCTGTCGAGATACTTTCACGTACTTCATTGGAGACCACCCCTGATCTGATCAAAAGAGGCATGAAGTTTGACACCGGTCCAAATGGAAACCTTCTGTATACCAAGGAAGCAGCACACTCTACCGAGCGTATCATTCATGCAGGCGGTGATGCGACAGGCCGCTATATACATTATTTCATGATGGTACAAAATAAGCACAAGTTACAAAGAAATACACTGGTATATGACCTCTTGATTGAAAATGGTAGATGTTATGGAGTAAAGGCAACTGTGAACTACCAGCCTACTACTATCTATGCAGATAATGTGATCATTGCTTCTGGAGGTGTAGGATCACTTTATGAGTACAATACGAATTCACGTACGGTAAGTGCGGATATACACGGGATCTGTGTCGAAAAAGGGATAGAACTTGCTGATATGGAGTTTATGCAGTTTCACCCGACAGTGTATGTAGAAACACCGTATGCTAGAAAACTACTGCTTACTGAAGCACTTAGAGGTGAAGGTGCGTATGTTGTCGGTGAAAACGGAAACCGTTTTTTGTTTGATTATGATGAGCGCGGAGAGTTGGCAAGCCGGGATATTGTAGCACGCGGTATTTTTGATTATAAGCGAAAAACCGGTGAAAAAGTCTATCTGGACTTCTCAATGTTTGATGAAAAATGGTTTGCTAAACGCTTTCCAAATATTACACAGACTTTTGGTGCACTAGGCTATAAATTTCCTAAAGACCGTATCTCTATCTCTCCGGCATTTCACTACTCAAATGGAGGTATCAAGACAGATATCAACGGTTGCATTGATGGAATGGAGGGATTGTATGCGATTGGTGAGGCTGCACGAACGGGTGTACATGGAGCCAATCGTTTGGCATCCAACTCATTGTTAGAAGGGGTGGTATTTGCCAAACGTGCAGTTGATCATCTCTTGTCCAAAGAGCAGAAAGTCACGCAAACACCTGTCTTTGATAAAGATTACGGTAACATTCTGCACAAAGATAATGACAAAAAATATAAACACCAGTTACGTAAAATAATGTGGGAAGATATAGGCATTATCAGGACCAAAGCAGGACTTCATGAAGCCAAAAATCTTATCTATGATATGAAGAACAGAGAGATTGGTAGATTGTTACGCTTAAGGCTCAATACTGCTTCTGCGATCGTTGAAGCGGCATTGGCTAGAAAAGAATCATTGGGATCACACTATATAGAATCTTGAGACAGAAACTATGTATAGATTCATCAATGAAGGTGGTCAAGAAATTACAATAGGAGCAGATATGGCAGCTGAAGCAGCAATGCATATAGATTTGACAACAACGTGGGTGGGGATTCTTTCCCTGATCATTTTTGTGGTAGGGTATTACTTTATCGCAGCAGAAGACAAGTATCACATTAATAAAGCAAAACCGGCACTTTTTGCAGGTACATTGATCTTTGTACTTATTGGATTGTACTATGCATTCAATGGGCTGGATGGTTCACATCTTCACCATGAGATTGAGATATTGATTGTTGAAATTGCGGGAATCTTCTTCTTTTTATATGTTGCAATGACCTATATTGAGGCAATGATTGACCGCAAAGTCTTCTCTACACTCCGTTATAACCTTGTTTCAAAGGGATACGGCTACAGAAAACTCTTCTGGATCACCGGTCTTTTGGCATTTTTCATCTCTCCTATTGCAGATAACCTGACAACAGCATTGATCCTTTCAACAGTATTGATCACTATTGATGCAAGGAATAAAGAGTTCTTGGTCCCTTCAGCGATCAATATCGTTGTGGCTGCGAATGCAGGGGGAGCATGGTCACCGTTTGGTGATATTACGACACTGATGGTGTGGGTTGACGGTAAAGGGGATTTTGTCGACTTCCTTTATCTTTTCCCTGCTGCTGTTCTCGGATGGTTTGTCACTGCATTCTTGCTTAGCCGTTTTGTACCGGATGCAACACCACCTTTCCATAGTGATGAGAAAGAAGAGAAGATTGCTCCGGGTGGTAAAGTGATCATGGCTCTTTTTGCTGTGACAATCGCTTCAGCGGTTCTCTCTCACCAGGTACTCCATCTTCCTGCAATGTGGGGTATGATGTTCGGTCTTGCGATCTTAAAACTTTATATCTACCGTATGAGCAGAGAGGTAAGATATGACAGTGAAGGTGTAGAGTGTCCGGAAGTCAATGTATTCTCATTTATCGCTAAGATCGAGAATGATACTTTACTCTTCTTCTTTGGTATCTTGGCTGCTGTGGGTGGTCTCCATTTCCTTGGATTCTTGGAGTATTTCACTGCACTTTACTCACAGTTTGGTCCAACAGCAGTAAACATAGGTGTCGGTTTCCTTTCTGCGGTCGTGGATAATGTACCTGTGATGTCCGCGGTACTAAAATCGAGCCCGGATATGGGACCGGACTTTGAAGCGCATGCACAATGGATGCTTGTAACGCTAACAGCCGGAGTAGGGGGATCACTCATTAGTTTCGGCTCAGCTGCAGGTGTTGGTGTTATGGGTAAACTACATGGTATCTATACATTTTCTTCACACATAAAACTGGCTTGGACGGTACTTGTTGGATACATCGTATCTGTGGCAGTATGGTTTTTGCAGTTCGAAGTACTTCATCTTCATTAATGTTTTATTCTTTCAGGCAGAACTGCCTGAAAGCCATTCCTCATTTTTTAACTCTTTTTTACTTTCAGACTCTTCTATACCTTTTTTGTGTAAAATTTCACTACGAAACTTTTAAGGAATGCATTGATGAAAAAAGAAGTACCTATTGTCGTACTCGATTTTGGTTCGCAGTATACGCAGCTAGTAGCTAGAAAACTTAGAGAATCAGGTGTCTATACAGAGGTAGTACCATACCGTGAAAGTATCGAAGATATCAAAGCACGTAAACCAAAGGGTATTATCCTCTCTGGTGGACCTGCATCTGTTTATGCAGAAGATGCTTATAAACCGGATGACGGTATCTGGGACCTTGGATTGCCTATCCTTGGTATATGTTATGGGATGCAGCTTATAACTCAGCATTTTGGTGGTGAAGTAGTACCGGCTGACCATCATGAGTATGGTAAAGCAAGACTCAAAATTGAAGGTGAATGTCCGATCTTCAATGGTGTAAGTGATAACGAAGTAGTATGGATGAGTCACGGGGATAAAGCTGAACGCATCCCTGTTGGATTTAAAGTTATCGGTACAAGTGAGAACTCTCCATATGCGGCAATTGCTGATGAAAGTAGAAATATTTACGCATTCCAGTATCACCCTGAAGTACACCACTCTGTAGAGGGAACGCATATGCTTAAGAACTTTGCAAAGTATATCTGTGGCTGTGACAGTACATGGAATATGGGCTCATTTGCAAAAGAGAAGATCGAAGATATCCGTAAACAGGTGGGTGATAGAAAAGTACTTTGTGGTGTAAGCGGTGGAGTTGACAGTTCAGTCGTGGCTGCACTTTTACATGAAGCACTTCCAAAAGAGCAGCTGGTATGTGTATTTGTTGATCAGGGACTGCTTCGTAAAGATGAGGCAGAGCAGGTACAAAATATGTTTAAACTGCTTGATATGAATCTTATTACGATTGATGCTAAAGAGGAATTCTTGACTGCACTTGCAGGTGTAACGGATCCAGAAACCAAACGTAAAACGATCGGTGAAAAGTTTATCGAAGTATTTGATAAAGAGGCTTCAAAGCATACTGATGTAAGCTTCCTGGCACAAGGTACACTCTATACAGATGTTATTGAGTCTGTATCTGTGAAAGGTCCTTCTAAAACGATCAAGTCTCATCACAATGTTGGTGGATTACCTGATTGGATGACATTCGAACTGGTAGAACCACTTAGAGAGATCTTCAAAGATGAAGTACGTAAACTTGGTCTTGAACTTGGTTTACCAAAAGATATGATCGGACGTCATCCGTTCCCTGGACCAGGTCTTGCGATCCGTGTAATGGGCGAGGTAAATGAAGAAGCATTGAGACTTCTTAGAGAATCTGATGCGATCATGCAAGAAGAGCTCAAAGCAACCGGATACTATGATAAAGTATGGCAGGCATTTACAGTATTGCTTAATGTACAGTCTGTTGGTGTAATGGGTGATAACAGAACATATGATAATACAGTATGTATTCGTATGGTAGAGTCGGTAGATGGTATGACAGCAACATTTGCACATATCCCTCATGATATACTCGAGAATATGAGTAGAAGAATTATCAATGAGATCGATGGGATCAACCGTGTGGTCTATGATATCTCTTCAAAGCCGCCAGCAACGATCGAGTGGGAATAATTTCTTCCCATTTGATATTATCTTCGAGGGAGTTTACTTAGTCACTTACTGCTAGCAAGCTCCTTCTTAACAACCTTCAAATCTAATATCGACTAAAAAGAAATTTCATTTCATTTTTTTATTTCAATGGTAAAATATTGTATGCAAAATCTGAAATCCAAAAACTTTTCACTCTTTATCCTTGCTATAACTGCTTTTGCTTTTATTTATATCATAGCCAAAGCGGCGATAATCGTAGACAAAAGACAGATCGGTACAGGTGATGGGATCTATACCAACTGTGTGAGTACTTCACCTTATATAAAAGAGAAGGCTGAAACGTTAGTTGAAGGGTGTCAGAGTAATCTATGTGAAGTACAGCTTTTATTGGATTATGTGACAGAAATTCCCTATAAGGTCAATAACTTCAAGGCACGTAACCCTGCGCAGACTATTACCAATGGATATGGTGACTGTGATGACAAAAGTAATCTTCTCATCTCCTTACTTCATGCGTTGGATAAAGAAGCATATTTTGTATTGGTCCCTAAACATATCTTTGTGATTACTCCTTTGGAAGATGTGCGTGTTACGGATAAAAAAGGAATGTGGATCGACGGAAAGAAGTACTATATACTGGAGAGTACGGCAAAAGGTTCAACTGTCGGTTTTCCGTTTAAATATAGTATAGATCAAGTAGAGATGATCTTTGATCCATTCCAAAATAAAGAGCTGAAATTTCAAAAGATTTTATACAAGTAGTGATAATTGATACCAATGCTTATCTAGATATACATTTTGGGGTAGATAACAAACTTTAGTTTAGCATTGTGACGCTCAAACTTTTTCCATTCATGGGATGAGACATCAAAACCTACGATCCCCAGTGTCGGGATATTATCTATATAGTCATCAATAAGCATATTGACTACATCGGTGATCTCAGGATTATGACCTACGATAAAAACAGAATGGTACTTTTCAGGGATATTTTGAATCGTCTCAATCCACTGCTGAGGTTCACACATGTAAAGCGAATCCAATAACATGAGATCATCTTTATAACCCAGTTTTTTGGCAAGACCTTTAGCAGTTTTTTTTGCACGTTTAGCACTGCTGGAGATAATAAGATCGGGTTTGATCTCCATTTCTTTCAGAGCATTGCTCATTCTGATAATATTTCTTTTCCCTCGTTTGTTGAGACCTCTTTCAAAATCACTTTCAGAAAGGTCGCTCCAATCAGATTTGGCATGGCGAATTAAGTATAGCGTTTTCATGTATCCATTATATCTAAAATTGGAAACATTTATACTTTAGTCATATCGACTAAAGTTTCTTTCCTAAAAACTTGAAATATTAGTCAAAATATACTATAATCGCACAAAATTAATCAAGATGAGTAGGAGAAATCAAGATGGCTAAACATCAGTTTCAAACAGAAATCGGTCAATTGCTTCAGTTGATGACGCACTCTTTGTATTCAAACAAAGAGATCTTTTTACGGGAACTTATCTCCAATGCAAGTGATGCAATCGATAAGTTCAACTATCTTAGACTCACAGATGAAAATTTTAAAGAAAATGAGTGGTCAGGAAAGATCTTTGTAAAACTTGATAAAGAGGATAACTCTTTGACGATCGGGGATAACGGTATAGGTATGAATGAAGAGGATCTCATGAACCACCTTGGTACGATCGCAAAATCAGGGACAAAAGCTTTCATGGAGTCACTCACAGGTGATGCAAAAAAAGACAGCAACCTTATCGGACAGTTCGGAGTAGGGTTCTATTCAGTGTTTATGGTCTCGGATAAGGTTGATGTGATCTCCAAAAAAGCAGGGGAAGAACAAGCCTATATGTTCTCAACGGATGGCAAAGGCGAGTATGAAACCAAACCGGTCACCAAAGAATCTCACGGTACGATCATTTATATCAAATTGAAAGAGGATGAAAAGGAATTCCTTGATAAGTGGAGAACTGAAGGAGTGATCAAGAAGTACTCTAATCATATTGCGTACCCGATCATGCTTAATTACGATACAGAAGAGACAGAAGGTGAAGGTGAAGATGCCGTCACTAAGAAAGTACAAAAATCAGAGCAGGCAAATGCTGCAACGGCTCTTTGGACGCTGTCAAAGTCTGAGCTTAAAAAAGAGGACTATATAGAGTTTTATAAAACCCTTAACCACGGGGATGCTGAACCGCTTACATACCTACATAACAAAGTTGAAGGTGCTAATGAGTTTACTACACTTTTTTATATCCCTAAAAAAGCGCCGATGGATATGTATAGGGCAGACTATCAGCCAGGCGTAAAACTTTATGTGAAACGTGTATTTATCACCGATGATGAAAAAGAGTTACTGCCTCCGTATCTAAGATTTGTGAGAGGGATCATTGACTCTGAAGACCTCCCTCTTAACGTTTCCCGCGAGCTGCTTCAAGAGAACAGAGTGATGGCAAATATCAAGCAGTCTTCAGTCAAAAAGATCCTTCAATCGATTAAAAAGCTTGAGGGCGAAGATGCTGAAATATTTGCTAAAGAGTACAACAGGGTCATCAAAGAAGGGATCTTTACAGATTACACAAATAAAGAGCTACTTCTCGATATCGTAAGATACAAGAGTTCAAACGAAGAGGGACTGGTCTCTTTTGATGACTATATAAGACGTGGGAATAGTGAGAAAAAAGAGATCTACTATATCATCGGTGAAAATGAAAAAGTACTAAGAAGCTCACCGCTGCTTGAAGCGTATAAAAAAGCGGATATTGAAGTGCTGATCCTTGATGATAAAGAGGTTGATGAGATCGTAACGCCGATGATCGGCCAGTACAAAGAATGGACACTTAAAGATATTACTACTATTGATGCACCTGACTCTAAGAGTGAAGAAGAAAAAGAGGAGATCAGTAAGGCGTTCAAAGTATTGACCGATAAGATCAAAGAGGTACTGGGTGATGAGGTAAAAGAGGTTAAGATATCAACAAGACTTACTTCAAGCCCGTCATGTGTCCTGAAAGACAGTTCTGATCCGATGGCAAGTATGGCGCATATGTTTGTACAGATGGGACAGGAGATGCCTGAGATCCCATTGATCCTTGAGATCAATCCTGACCATGAAATGATCAAGAAACTTGATACTCTAAGTAATGATGCCCTCTTTGCTGATATGTCTTGGATCCTGCTAGATAGTGCCAAACTTGCTGAAGGTATGGAACCCAAAGATAAAGGTGCATTTGCTTCACGCATCGCTACAGTCGCAACGAAAGCACTCTAGCTCATCAGTGTGTTCCCCCGATATGAGGGAACACACTTTTCATCCCAGTTACTAACCGCAAATTAGTTACAATAACCCAAAAAGGCCATTCTTTATGCTGCATACTATCACGCTTGACCCATCCTGGCAAAAAGCTCTGTCTGAAGAATTTGAAAAACCTTATATGCATAAGTTGAAAGCTTTTCTGGATGAGGAGATAGCACAGCAAAAGCAGGTACTCCCACAAACCTCATACTGGTTTAATGCGCTCAATTCTACGCCGCTTGATCAGGTAAAGGTAGTTATTCTGGGCCAAGATCCCTATCCGACAGCAGGACATGCGCATGGACTTGCCTTTTCAGTGATGCCGGAGGTTAAACCATTACCAAAATCACTGCAGAATATCAATCAGGAACTCTATGATGATCTTGGCATTGACAATTCACATACAGGCTATCTTCAGTCTTGGGCAAAACAGGGTGTATTGCTGCTAAATGCTGTGTTGACCGTAGAAGCAGGAAAATCGAATGCACATCAGGGGAAAGGGTGGGAAATGTTTACACAAAAGGTAGTTGATATAATTAATGAACATAGTGAAAATGTGGTCTTTATCCTGTGGGGAAATTATGCGCAGAAAAAAGGAGCTTCAATTGATACCACCAGACACCTGGTGATCAAAACTCCTCATCCTTCTCCGCTTTCAGCTTACCGTGGTTTTTTTGGAAGCAAGCCTTTTTCTCAGGTAAATGAATACCTCAAGTTACACAATATCACTGAGATTGATTGGCGTGTATAGGGTTCTAAATTACAAGTATGCCTGAGTCATACCTCCAATATGTTAGAATGTTTTTTATGTGATTGTCTGATCTGAATGGTGAGAATTGGACACGGTTAATGTATCAAAATGATTTTAAGGACAGTAATATGCGTATGTCATCCCAAAAAAAAGCAACAGTTGTCTCGACTTCAGTCGCTACACTTTTACTTATAATTAAACTATTGATAGGCGTTGCAAGCGGTTCGGTAGCTGTACTTGCATCAGCGATCGATTCTCTGCTTGACATGTTAGTATCTGTATTAAACTTTTTTGCCATTAAAAAATCTGAAGAGAACCCTGATGAAGAATATCATTACGGTAAAGGCAAAGTCCAGGCAATTGCAGCTGTTATTGAAGGTACGGTCATTACGATGTCAGGTATTTATATCATCTATGAAGCTTTAAAAAAACTGACAAAAGGTGGAGAGACGACAATGCTTGCCCCTTCATTTCTTGCAATGCTTCTCTCTATTTTTATTACCTATGGACTTGTCAAGTATCTGTTGAAGATCGCTAAAGAGACACACAGTTTGGTCATTAAAGCGGATGCTTTACATTACCAAACAGACCTCTGGTCCAATGGTGCAGTACTTGTGGCATTGGGGTTGGTGTGGATCAGTGGATATGATGAGATTGATGCCATTATCGGTTTGGCGATAGGTCTGTATATTATTTACTCGGCTTTTGAGATTATCAAAGAAGGAATACAGATATTACTGGATAAAGCACTGGATGGTAAAATCGTTGCTTCTATCGGTGAGATCCTTTCTAAGCATCCTGAGATTACCAGTTATCATTGGTTACGTACAAGAAGTGACGGGACAACAAACTTCGTTGAATTTCACATGGTACTTCGACCCAATATGTACTTGCTTGAAGCACATCGTATCGCAGATGAGGTTGAGGAGAAGATGATGGAGCTTGATAAGAAAAAACGTTGGATTATTACTCCGCATTTTGATCCTTATGATGATGAGGCTGTCAACGAGGCACTTTTAAACGGGACATCATTGGTAGAACAGTCTCCTGTAAAAGGATAATGCTTAGATGAAAAAACGGGATATTTATCTACTCTCTCCTACACCAGAAGAAGGAACGATTCCGTTACCTATGATCTCATTCTCTTTAGTCACTGATAAGATCGATTTTGATGGATGTGATATATTGTTGTTCACTTCAAAACAAGCAGTGAAGAGTGCTGAAGCGATCGATACAGGTTGGAAAAAGTATCCTGCCGTTGCCATAGGTCCTGCAACGAAAAAACAGATAGAGACCTTAGGCGGTAGTGTGATCTATCATCCTTCTTCATTTTACGGTGAAACGCTTAGTCAGCATATCGTTACATACTTTAAAGATAAAAAAATTCTTTATCTTCGGCCTCAAAAAGTCTCCTTTGACACAAAGGGTTATTTAGAAAGGGCAGGGATAGAGGTGCAAGAGCAAGTACTCTATGAAACATCATGTGCTGATTATCCTAATGAAGAGGCTCCTTCAAAAGGAGCGGTTATTATCTTCACTTCACCCTCTACTGTTAATTGTTTTTTTCAGAACTTTGAGTGGGATCAAAGTTATACTGCGGTCTTAATCGGAGAAGCAACAAAGAAGTATCTCAAACCCGATATGAATTATGTAGTGGCGGACGAACCATTGATTCAATCCTGTATAGAGAAAGCTAATAGTTTAGTTGAGTAGAGTATTTCCTGGGGGCTAAAAACCTACTTTTTACACTAAATTTGTTATAATATTAGTAACCTAGATGGTTCGACCACTGTATATGGGGTCCAACATTAAATCTTAGTGGGATATGTAGCAGCTTGGTGTGTAGACATTTTCGTTTGAGCATGGGTTACCCTGCGAGAAATTGCCTCCTAAAGAACTGCTCTCTCCTACACCGTTGGCTTTTTAGGGCCGACTCACACAGAACGGCCATCCGGGGCTCATAAGCGATGATGCTTGCACATATGAGGCTTTTCAAATGTTTGGATGAACAGAGATTATTCGCCTCAAAGATTTGAAAAACTTCCTAAGCACATTGATGATCACCAATGGGTGATTATAATTTCAAAATTTACTTTTCGGAGAAGATATGGACGTATTGATCATAGGTAGCGGAGGTAGAGAGTACTCTATCGGTCTGGCATTGAGTAAAGATGAGAATGTAGAGAAGATCTACTTTGCCCCGGGTAACGGTGCAACAGATGCGCTGGGCGAGAACCTTGCTATCAGTGATTTTAATGCCTTGGCAGACTTTGTAGAGAAGAATGGTATTGAACTTACGATCGTTGGACCTGAAGCACCATTGGTAGAGGGTATTGTAGATGTTTTTAAGGAGCGTAACCTTACTATTTTCGGTCCGACTGCAAAGGCGGCTCAACTCGAAGGTTCAAAGATCTTTATGAAAAACTTCCTGGCTCGCCATGGTGTCCCGACTGCAAAATACATCGAGACCAATTCTCTTCAAGAAGCTTATGATTTCATCAATACTATGACAGCTCCTATCGTTGTCAAAGCAGATGGACTTTGTGGCGGTAAAGGTGTAATTATCGCTCAGAGTCAAGATGAAGCAAAACAGGCAGCAGGCGAGATGCTCAGTGGTAATTCTTTCGGTGATGCCGGGACATCGATCGTGGTTGAAGAGTTCCTTGACGGGTATGAGCTTTCAGTCTTTGCTATCTGTGACGGTAAGGATTATGTAGTCCTTCCTGCTGCACAGGATCATAAACGATTGCTTAACAATGATCAAGGGCCAAATACAGGTGGAATGGGAGCTTATGCCCCAACACCGCTTGTAAATGATGATATTTATGCAAAACTTGATGAGCGCGTGATAAAACCGACTCTCAAAGGTATGCAGGAAGAGGGAATGCCATTTACCGGTGTTCTTTTTATCGGAGTAATGGTAGTAAATGGTGATCCTATTATCCTGGAGTACAATGTACGTTTCGGTGATCCAGAGTGTGAAGAATTGATGCCGTTGCTTAAATCTCCAGCAAGTGAGCTATTTTACAAGGCTGCAACAGGTGATTTGGCAAATGCCAAGATCGAATTCCATGATAAGTATGCAGTAGGGGTCGTAATGGCCAGCAAGGATTATCCATACAAGAACTCTGAACCTGCTGAGATCATTATCGATGATATCTATCATGAAGAGATCAATGAAAATGCACATATTTCTTTTGCCGGTGTAAGCCGTGGTGAAGATGGCAAGCTCTATGCTACAGGCGGTAGGGTACTTGTTTGTGTCGGTATCGGAGACAGTATCAAAGAAGCACAGCAAAGAGCGTATATGCTAGTAGGACAGGTACATTATGCAGGCAAGCAGTGCCGTACGGATATTGCTTATCAGGCACTTTAGGAGAGGTTATGAATGAGCAGAACTCTCTGTCGATTGCTACACCACAAAAGAGAGTAGTCTCATTTGTGATCGATGATATTATCGTTTCTCTCTTCTTTATGGTCATTTTTTATGATCAGATCACACTGTTTTTACAAGCGATTCCTGTAGAAGATAGATCTCAATCACAAGTCATTCTGGATGCCTTGAATCAGTTTGTCTCAGCAAATATACTATGGCTTTTGGCATTAAAAGTGATATACCATACTGTACTTGTATGGCAGAACGGTATGACACTTGGGAAGTATATCATGAAGATCAAGGTTGTATCTCTTGAAACTCAGGAAAAACCGGTATTCATGACAGCATTGTACCGGGCACTTCTTCGTATCCCCAGCGAACTTGTTTTATATCTCGGTTTTTTAATGGCTTTTTTTACGCCTCTGACACAGACCTTTCATGACAAATTCTCAAGATGTGTTGTAGTTGATGCTTAAGTATTTACACTGGTTTTTTTTGTTGGGGTGCGTAGGCGGAGAAACACTCTACGCTGACCAGACTTCAGCGAAGATTGAGGTACTGGCAAAACAGATGACAAGTACCAAGACCAATGTATATGCAACCGGAGGAGTACTGGTTTATTTGAAAGACTCAGTGATCCAAGCAAACCGGGCTACTTATGACAGAAATACCAATCTATTAATTCTTGACGGTAATATTGAGATGATTGGGCATGAGGGAAGTAAACAAAAGAGCAAACATATAGAGATCAACACGCAAAATAACGAAGTAAAGTTTGAAGAGCTTTTTTTAATGAATAAAAACGATGTATGGCTCATGTCTGAAAATGCTCGGAAAAAAGAGGGAAATTATACACTGGGAAGTAGTATGATTTCAAGCTGTGATATTAATAATCCATTATGGAAAATACGTTTTGAGCGTTCACAGTATGACAGTGTGACAAAACATATGAAACTCTATGATGCAAAAGTTTACTTTTTGGATACTCCTGTTTTATATACTCCCTATCTCTCATTCAATACAGATAGACAGCGTAGCTCCGGACTTTTGTTCCCGCTTTTTGGTTATACAGAAGATGAAGGTTTTGTCTATGAACAGCCAATTTTTTGGAATATTTCTCCAAGTATGGATATGGAGTTTAATCCACAGATAAGAACAGACAGAAGCATAGGGATGTATAGTACCTTCCGTTTTGTGGATTCCGCTTACTCTTCTGGAAAGATAAGAACAGGATATTTTCTTGATAGCTTAGAGTATCAACAAAGAGAACAGAATAAAGACCGAGAACATTATGGCTTTGAACTGTATTATGATTCTTCACAATTTCTTTCCCAAGATTCTCTTTACGGGATGAAGGATGGTCTTTATATTAATGCAATACTATTAAATGATATTGATTATATTAACCTCCAAAAGACCAAGTTAATTAACTTTGGACGTAACCCGTTACAAGAGTCCAGATTGAACTATTTTGTATCGAATGATGATTTTTATGCAGGGATCAATACAAAATATTTTATTGATACGCGTGAAGAAAATAATGATAATACTCTTCAAGTACTTCCTTCTGTACAGTTACATAAATATCTAGATCATTTTATATGGAAAAACCTGACCTATAGTGTAGATATGCATCTGAATAATTTTTATAGAAAAAAAGGCATTACTTTAAAACAGGCTGAGGCAAAGATCCCACTGGATTATACGACATCTTTTTTTGACGATTATCTGAGTCTGTCTGTGGGTGAAGAGTTTTACTATAGTAAGTTCTTTTTTGGCAATGGCGAGTATAGCGTTGATCAATTTGAATACTATAGTAATATCCACAAAGCAAAACTCTTTACAGACCTGACAAAAAAATATGATGGTTTTATACACGTATTACAACCGGCATTAGAATACATTCAACCCGGAAATGAACAGCAAGCTCCTATAGATTTTGAACAATTGGATGAAGATCAAAAAGAGCTATTTGCTGTCGGTCTTCCTGAGGAACATTATGCACTAAGCCTTAGTCAATACTTTTACGATGAAACCATGAATTTAAAGTTTTTCCAGCGCCTCTCACAAAAATATTATCTCAATCGAACATACAAGTTTGGTGATATCAGTAATGAGATGCAATATAATTGGAATAACTGGCAGTTTTACAATAACATAGTCTATTCGTACGAGTTCGATAAAGTACGTGAGTCTTCCAATCGTATAACGCTTACAGAAAAAGAGTATGGATTTACTCTAGGCCACACGTATAAGCAAATATTGCCCGATGACAAGACCATTTTTATTCCAGCCAATGATGTCAACTTTAATTTTAATTATAGAATAAATCCTAGAGTAAAGATCAATGGCGGTTTAACTTATGATATAGATGAGGCATCAAGTAAACAATGGAGAATAGGCGGTAACTATGCAGTAGACTGTTGGTCGATGGATCTGACAGTTTTACAGGATATTACTCCTTTACCTACAGGTTCAAGACTGGAAACCAGTTTTTTTGTTCAACTTAATTTTATCCCGTTTGCAACTATAGGTACAAGGAAGGAAGAAGATGTTAAGCCCTATTGATGAGATAGAATCTGCTTTGGAAACGCTAGGTTTACCCAAACTGATCACAAAAGCAGATATTAAAAAACAATATCGTTTTCTTGCACAAAAACATCATCCTGATAAAGGGGGAGATGCGTCAAATATGGAGCAGATCAACCATGCTTACAACTTACTGATGAAGTATATAGAGGATTTTCGTTATACTTTTGATGAGAATGAAATTAAAAAACAATATCCGGGAGTAGATTATGTTCAACGATTTAGACCTTGATTGTTTCTATTTTAAGGATCGTCAGGCGGCGGCAGAACAATTGATTGATACACTGCCTAGAGAGCTTCTTCGCAGTAGTGAAACGGTAGTACTGGGTATCAGTGAAGGAGGGGTCTACTTCGCAGATAAAGTTGCGACAGCATTGGATGCGCAGATGGATATTTTGCTCACCGAGGCTATCTCTGCCCCCAATAACCCTTCGCTGCCGATCGCAATGATCTCTGAAACCGAAGAGGTAGTGATGCACAAGGCTTTGATCGATGCATTTGAGATCTCGGAGGATTTTGTGTATGGAGCAGCAAGCCGTATATATGATGAAGAAGTACTCTCCTATGTATATAAGTACAGAAAAGGGAAAGACCTTGTCTCTTTAAAAGGGAAATATGTTGTCTTGGTTGACGAGTGTATCGAAACAGGACTTACGATGATGGTTGCACTGAAGTCGGCTATTGCAAGAGAGGCAAAAAATATTTATATTGCTACTCCTATTTTAGATAAGTCAGTGTATGAAAACCTGATCGCAGTATGTGACGGTGTCTTCTGCCCTCATAAGATTCAAGACTATATTTCGATAGAATACTATTTTCAGAACTTTGAGAAACTGACTTTTGATGAGATTGTATGGATGGTAGAGCGTCAAGAGAAAAAAAAGAAAATCCAACCAGATGAGATTAAAGGAAAATAATTTATGGAAGCAACAGTGCTAGAGCTCAATATAAACAATTTAGAAGAGAAATATGAATTTAACAAAGTAGCTAAACAAGCTTCAGGTGCAGTGCTTTATAGACAAGGGAAAGCGGTTCTTTTAGCAACAGTAGCTATCGATGAAAGCCCTGTTACAGAGGACTTCCTCCCGATGACGGTTCAATATATCGAAAAAAGCTATGCCGCAGCAAAGATACCTGGTGGATTTATCAAAAGAGAGACGAAACCGGGAGATTTTGAGACACTGACTTCTCGTATCATCGATAGATCACTTCGTCCACTTTTCCCAAAGGGATTCCGTTACCCGGTAGTAATTACCGTGACTGTTTTGAGTAGTGACAGTGAAGTGGACATGCAGGTTGCGGGACTGCATGCGGCATCAGCTGCCCTTTTTGTTTCTGATACTCCCATCTCACAGGCAGTTGCAGCTGTTCGTTTAAGTAAAATAGATGGAGAAATTGTTATCAATCCATCACTTACAGCACAGGTAGATAGTACACTTGATCTTTTTGTTGTTGGTTCTGGCGAAGATGTCTTGATGATTGAGATGCGTACAATTGCTCAAGAGATTATTGATGATGTAGTTGCACCTACAATGGCAGAAGTACCATTGATACTTGAACATCATGAATGTAATGAATTGAATGAAGAGGCACTTCTTGAAGCAATAGGCATTGCACAAAAAGCAATATCGAAGGCTACAGATGCATATGGTGAAGTTTTCGCCCCTATGAGCAGAGAGCCTCTTGTATTGGAGCTTTTTGATGAAAAAGTGGACAGTGAACTTTATGACTATATCGCAGAAAATTATAAAGAAGCAGTAGAAGAAGCAGTACAGTCTATGGCGAAAAGTGAGAGAAGTACGGCACTTAAGAAGGTGCGTGCATCTATCATGGAAGCGAAAGCAGCTGAAGGTATCACTCTAGAGAAAGAACTGGTAACTAATGTCCTTGAAGCATATAAGAGAACTATCGTTAGAGCTTTAATTCTGGAGAAAGGTATTCGTGCAGACGGTAGAAGACTTGATGAAGTGCGTCCTATCGAAATAGAGACAAATATCTTGCCTTCTGTGCATGGTTCATGTCTTTTTACAAGAGGACAAACTCAGGCATTGGTAACAGCAACACTGGGTACAGATAAAGATGCACAGATGTATGAACTCATTACAGAAAAAAATTCACTCTCAGAGCACTTTATGGTGCACTATAACTTTCCTGGCTACTCAGTAGGTGAAGCGAAACCAGCAAGTGCTCCTGGTAGACGTGAATTAGGACACGGTAACCTTGCCAAGCGCGCATTGGAACCTACTATAGATGTACGTAGAGAAGGTACTGTAAGATTAGTCTCAGAAATACTGGAGAGTAACGGTTCTTCTTCCATGGCTACGGTATGTGGAGGTTCATTGGCACTGAAAGCTGCCGGTGTTGATACACAAAAGCTTGTTGCGGGTGTAGCAATGGGACTTGTCACTGAAGGTGAGAAGTATGCCGTACTTACTGATATCATGGGACTTGAAGATCATGATGGAGATATGGACTTTAAGATCACTGGAACACGTGATGGGGTCACTGCAATGCAGATGGATATTAAGCTGGGCGGTTTGGAAGTTCATATATTAAGAGATGCACTGGCTCAGGCAAAAAAAGGTCGTTTGCATATCTTGGAGCTTATGGAAAAAGCAGAACAGGATATGCAACCAAGTCTGGCGCTGCCGAAAGTGGAACATTTTACGATTGATCCGAGCCGTATTGTTGATATTATCGGTAAAGCTGGAGCAACTATCCGTGAGATCATTGAAAAATTTGATGTGAGTATCGATCTTGATAGAGAAGTTGGGGGTGTAAAAGTAAGTGGAGAGGATGATGGCAAGGTAGCCGCTGCTAAAGAACATATTGAAGCTATTGCTTCAAAACCTGTACCTAAACAGATGCAGTATGAGATCAATAAACATTACACCGGTAAGATCAAGAAGATCGTAGACTTTGGTATGTTCGTTGAAATGCCTGATGGTTTTGATGCGTTGCTTCATATCTCAAAAGTAGCTAAAGGACGTGTTGACAACTTGGCAGATAAATATAAAGAGGGTGATGAGATCGAAGTTGTAGTCTTGGAGCAAAAAGGTAAAAAAGTAGAGTTGGCTACACCAGAATATCTGGCGTAGTGAAGCGAAATGTAATCTATATTTAGATAAAATTACGCCGTTATTACGGAGTGATAAGTAGGGAAACAGTTTGCATTTATGTGACTGTTGGCAGCATCAATGCTGTTTACGTAAGCCGAACGGACTTTGGAACACAGTCGTAGAGACTTAAAATCAACCAAATTTTGAAGGAAATATAATGAAAAAGATTTTTGTACTTTTCATGGCTCTTGGTGCAGCTGCATTTGCAGGTGAAGGTGAAACTATGATCCAAGCTTACTCAGTAATCGCTGCTGGTGTTGGTCTTGGTCTTGCTGCTCTTGGTGGTGCTATCGGTATGGGTCACACTGCTGCTGCAACAATCGCTGGTACAGCTAGAAACCCAGGTCTTGGTGGTAAACTAATGACTACAATGTTCATTGCTCTTGCAATGATCGAAGCACAAGTTATCTATACACTTGTAATTGCACTTATCGCTCTTTACGCTAACCCATTCCTATAATAGGAAGCTTTAGCTAGCCTTAAGTTTCGGACGGGTATAATCCCGTCCACATTCAAATATGCGATCGTGGTGGAACGGTAGACACGCTATCTTGAGGGGGTAGTGCCTTCGTGGTGTGAGGGTTCAAATCCCTCCGATCGCACCATTCATTAATACTTCTATAACTTCATTATCTATTTGAAAATTTAAATTACAGTTTTATCTAATAAAATAAATTAGTATTAGCCTTTAATATACATATATCTTTCTCAAAAAATGATTTAATCAGATAGATGCAATTTAATTATAATTACATTTTCCCAAAGTAAAGCAATATATTATAAGTAAATATGATAGTATAAGCATACATATTATATCAATACATACACATGATGGAGAGGGGAAGATGTACCGTATAGACAGAGAGAAACTACAAGCTATTATTCGTGAAATAGATCAGGCAATTTATAACCATGGGCATTGGTACCAAAACTTAATACGTTCTATAGTATGCAGATTGCCGTTCGATGAACGTGACATACACGAAGATGCCCATCATCAATGTCCGTTTGGACAATGGTATTATTCTTGTGATAATAAAGAGATTAAGAAGAATATGACCTTTATATCTATAAGAGAAGAACATAAACTAACCCATAATTTAGCAAGAAAACTATTACTCGCGGCATCAGTTGAAGAGATTATTTTACCTATAGATTATGATAATTTTTCCAACTCTGTCGAACGATTAAGATTAAACCTTCAGGCCTTAAAATATGAACTTGAAGAGACTCTATATAACCGTGATCCTCTTACCGGTGTGAAGAACCGGGTTAGCATGCTGAGCGATTTACGTAAACAGATGACGTTTATAAAACGACATCTGGAAACAACTGTAATTGCTATAGTAGATATAGACCATTTTAAACAAGTCAACGATAATTATGGACACCCTACAGGTGACTTGGTTCTTTCAAATTTAGCGAGTTATATTCTACAACACTTACGTCCTTATGATAGCATCTATAGATATGGTGGTGAAGAATTTTTAATTATGATGCCACATACGAATATCGATACGGCTTTTTCTATTATAGAGCGTATTCGGACCGGAATAGAAAATTATCAGACTCACGATCATAATGACGAATATATTAGGGTAACGATATCTGCTGGTATGGTAAATCTAGAAGAACAATATAATATTGAAACAGCAATAGAACAAGCAGATAAAGCTCTTTATGAGGCAAAAACTAATGGAAGAAATAGAAGTGTTGTCTTCAAGTAATTTTTAGTTTATTTTAATACCTCATTGAATTACTACTTGTATTTTGTTTTCAGATATCTATTTATACCAGTAATTAAACTCTCATATGACTCTTATATTAATATTTTTAAACTACTAATATAAAATAAAATATTAATAACTTTTAATAGCTTTTTATCAAAAAAGTTTTTTTTTACGATGAAAAATGAACTAAAATGCTCTGTGAGACCCTAATTTAGGGCATTTTTGAGATTTATTTAGCAATATTTAAGAATAAAATGTGATATAATGATTTCACATCTTAAAAATAAAGGAAGAAGTATGACAAAAGCTGAATTTGTAGAAATGGTACAAAAAAATGGTGAATTTGAAAGTAAAGCTGCAGCAGAGAGAGCTGTAAAAGCTTTTATCGAATCTGTAACAGAAGCACTAGTAAAGAAAGATAGCGTATCACTTGTTGGTTTCGGAACGTTCTCAACAGTAGAAGTAGCTGAAAAATCTGGTACAGTACCTGGTACAAACAAAACTTATAAAAAAGCTGCGCACACTGCACCGAAATTCAAAATCGGTAAAACACTTAAAGACGCAGTGGCTCAAGCATAATTATAATACATTAAATTACGCTATATAAGGGATTGAATTGTACTATTAAATAGTGCAATTCTTTTCTCAAAAATTACTCCCTAATTTCTATTATTGACCTCATTAAAATACAGCTTCATTTTTGATTTCATTTCCATTTCATAGTTAACTGCTCTTAACTCTTCATTTTCAATAGTTATGATATCTATTGTTACACTCTGTTTCTTTTTATCCTGTTTTAATTTCTTTATTTCTTCATTTTTCTTTTTGAGTTCTTTTTTCAACTGAAGGACTTGATCAGCTAGTTCGGCATCACTTTCTGAATCTCCCACTGTAATGGCTTCGAATTTACCAATACGCAATTCAATCATAAGCGACTGGATATGTTCAAGGTTCTTGTTTCTAAATGAAGCTTCGCTTACACCTTTGCTATTAGTGTCAAGCTCTTTTGTTCTAGCACTAACAGAAGGAATACTTTTGATTTCATGGTTTGCCTCTAGCGATTTAACAGCTTGGCGTATCAGACTTTCCGTTCTTTTCCTTCTTTCTAGTGCATTTTTATTTAGGTTAGGATTTCCTCTTTTTGCCATCATAATTCCTTTCTGGATTGTATTTTGTTATATAGCGAAGCAAAGAGAGCTGCTCTGTGATGAGAGTCTCTAGCATTTGTCTTGTCCTCCATCTCGTATTGCTTCTCTGCTATTTTCAAGTATCTGTCTACTTGATCAAGATAATAGCCTTCAAGATCTGCATCAGGAATCAAGTCTGAACAGTCCAAGCATTCTAAGTGATTTCCACAGCCTGCAATATCGGGGCAGTATCCAAGATTAGCAATTTTGTGGGCTCTTGGGTTTTCTAGTAAGTTTGCTTCGTATTTGTCACCTATACCGTTCACGATCTTTCCATTAAATACAAAGCGGCCTTTGATATCCCCATTTGCCTCCAGTAACTTCTTTTGTTCCGTAATCATAAAACTTTCCGATGGAGCGGAGTAGGCATCTATGGAACTGAATGTACGATGGTTGGAAAATTGTTTTAGTTGAGGAGATGTCCATCCTGATTCCATACGCATTGTGATGCCTGTTTTTTTGAAATCTCGTGGTACAGCTATTATTAAATCTGGAATATTCATATGTTTTTGAATATTATTGAAATACCTAGATAAGACTTGTCTTGAAAGGACACATATTTTATTAGTAGCATCAAAAGAATTGTAGGTGAACAGAAAGCTTTTTTTAGTTGTGAGCCATTGCAGTTTCTTGCTTGCATCTTGTTGCTTCCCTATCAGCTCAAATAACATTTTCTGCATCGGTTCTTGCAGGTTCAAAAAACCGATCTTATACTCAATTTCGCCTCTATTAGCCGAGTTCTTGACAATCGCATGCTTAATTGTGGCCATGTTATCTGTTAGTTTTTTTACGCAATCAAGCGGATAGTTCAATGTGTCTTCTGGTCTTGTAGCAAACATTCTCATGATCCAGTAAGCAACCCTAATGTGTAGAGGGGATTCTTCGGTATCAAAATGTTTATCTAGCTTCTCAAGCACATCGTCATCTATGACTTTGTATTTACTATTCTTAGTATTGCGATCATAAGGGTTTTCTATGGCTTCCACACCATCGATATGAGCCATGAAAGAATGACCGTTCATTAGTATATGAAACTGCAAAGCACTATCGAGTAGCTTATGCTTATATGCATCCGATATAGGCTTGTTTTGGTCGTTAAGTTGTTGGTCAAGCCAATAGGTATATTTAGCAAATAATGATTTGTTTATCTGATGTAGGTTGAGTTTGTTTTCATTTAGGAACTTGAAATAGCTCGAAAGATTTTTTGACAAGTTTTTCCCACTTCCACGGTTTAACCCTGCTATAGTAAAGAGCTTGACCAAATGTTTTCCATTTGTGCCCATCTTTGCAAACTGATGAAAAGCTATGATGTCTGGGTGGGATTTGTTAGAGCGTTTATCAAGTATCCATGAATCGCTATCAAACTTTGAAGATGAGAATTTTGCGAGTGTTGGTATGAGTTCCTTTTCCGCTTTTTTTTCATTGTTGGACTGTTCGTTCAGGAGCTTTTGAAATGTTACTTTCCAAACATATGCATTTGATTCTAATGCTGACATCTTCGCTCCTTTTCGTCTGTCAGTTCATCGACAAGACTTTGGTATGAATCCAGACGGTGTTTTTGTATGACATATTCTGCCCATGATGAATACTCCTCTTTTGATATACCTTCTTTATCCAAGGCAGCAGTCATTGTGTCGAGTATCTCTTTTTGATTATCGCGAAACTTGATCCATGTGTTCAGATATGGTATATCCGTGATCATTCTGGCACAGCTAGCGCAACTCTCGGCAGTCTGTAGTTTTCCGCATTCACCCATAATGGGATGACGTATGCATTCGCCATATTCCATTTTACGCTTATGGACATATAATTCCACGAATAGCTGTTCTTTTTCCTCTCTGGTATAGGTGCGAAGGCGCTCTTCATCAAGTGATAGCTTAAAGTGTTTTTTAAATAGGTCGGTATTGAGCTCTTCCATCTTGCGTTCTCGGATATAAGCATAAGCTTTCTCAGGAGTATGGATCGTCATCCAACCAAAAAATGCTTTTATTTCTTCGGGGGCATGGCCTTTTTCAACCATTGTTGTTGCGATCATTGAACGCATCTGATATGGCGCATATTTCCACAATTCATCATCAAGGTCTGCTTTAATCTTGTATTTGGCTATTAGCGCATTGATGTCTCGTACGAGTTCTTTTGTACTAGGGATGTGGAACTTTATCTGATGGACCCTGTTGTGATTACGTCTGATGAATATTGCATCGCTTCTAGACTCCACTCTTGCTTCTTCGCTCAAGCTTACCTGATCATGAAATGCCTGAAGGACTTCTTTGTCATATATAGGTACTTTTCTAATAGGTTTTTTTCCTTTTTTTGCATATGTCTTAGCTTGTTTGTTCGCATAAATTTTTAAAATATAGCATTCCATATTCTTGTCATATATTAACGAATCAACCTCGATATACTCGATCTCCGAAGGGCGGCATCCAGTTGCAGAAATAATGAGGAAAGCATTTTTTATTTCCGGTTCAAGCTCATCTAGATACAAGCGGATATTAAGATACACCTCTTCAGGCAATGGCATAGTAGGATTCTCCGGCTCATCGCCTTTGACTGAAAAATCTTTAGCAATCATCTTCTGAATTTTTTTAAGAGATCCTGCCTTACCCTTATCATTAATCGTTGCTTGGTTGGATAGATATTTATAAAACGAAGAGATATTTCCCTTCGCTGAGCGGACTGTTTGAGGCTTGTTAAATGTGTTTAACCATATGGATATATCACTTTCCAAAATACCTGTAGTAGTGATGTTAAAGCGTTTTGAAGTGGCCTTTACATACTTGAAAAACTTAATTGTCATTTGTACAGTATTAGTAGCCTTTCTTCGTTCTGCACAGTGCATTGCCCAAGCCTTCAAGTCACTGCTGATGGAGTCTTTTGCTAGATCATTTAGTTCGATAGTAAAACTCCTCCACTTGTAATTTTGGATATATCCCAGACGATATGATTTGAGTATTTTTGAGGTTTGAATCTTATTTAGCACATTGTATATTTTTACCTGTAAACACTGATATTTTGATGCCAATGCAACTAAACGATTATAAAGTTCTGTCTCTATCTTATTTAATTTGTGCAATAGGTTTGATTCCTGATTAATATGAATCCGTAAAGCCTTTCCTAGAGAGATCTCCTCATTGTTAAGCATCTGCCGTCTTAACTCCTTTTTCAGCACTTTAATGAATAACTCTTGGTATACAGCAAGCGTGTACATAATTACCGTTGATTCAGAAATATTGTTACTACTAGCTAGTTTCTTTAAAGTCCTCTTTTCTAATAGTGCCTTCTTGATTGAATCAATTAACTCCATCGAGCTTGTAATGTCTTTATGTATCACAAAGGACTGTTGATGGTCAAGTGTTATCTTTGTCCAGCCCTGATCCATATAATTTATTTCAGCAACAGATTTGTTCAAGGAGAATATTCTCAATGGAAGTGTTTTATTGGTTTTACCTAAATACAATACATGTTCAATCTGGTTACGCATATTAAGCTCAAGAGAGTCTATTCCGCGATCGAGCTTACGTCTTAAAAACCCATCCTTTTTCATATTGAACCCATGGTATTCAAAAAATGCATACCGATGAATCCAATATCTTCTGAAGCACTTGTGGACATGTGACTCAAGATATTCCTGAACGAGTGTCGAATGTTTTTCTAGTGCTATCTCTAGCATCGTCCAGATTGCTTTTTCCAAAGTATCACTACGTCCCTCTCCAAAAACATGTTCCCCTATATCCAGTAATGTCAAATGCTTTTCAGACAAGTATTTGAGAAATAAATGCCAGTCGTGAGGATGGAGCGAAACGGCCTTGAGATAACTCATCTTGCTTTTAATACTGCGAAATCTCTCGCCATCGATTACTATATAGTTACCTTTTTTTCTATGATAGAGATACTCAACCATCAAGTTTTCCTTGCAGCTCCAACAAGCGTCTATTCAGATCTTTGGCATGTTCCTTGGCAAACTCTTGTGCAATCTCAGCACTAGCGTGATCTACATATGGTTTGATAGAATCAATTGTCTTCCACCCCATGATATGCCGGATAGTCTCATCAGTCAGATTCAAGTCTCCGCTTACCATCGCTTTAACGAGTTTTGTGGCTTTGTTCGAACGGCCTGAATGCGTTCTTACATTACCTTCAATGCCTGCTTTTTTTGCAGCTGTTTTCAATGCACTTCTGAAAGATGCAGCTGCATATTCTGTAAATGCCACTTCACCTTCGATATTACGGGTATTGACAAACAAGGCATCATTCGATTTATTGGCTTTTAATTCGGCAGTATTTCGTTCATGGTGGATGTAGTTTTCGATCACTGATGCAGTCTGATCACCAATCGCTATCGTTCGTTTTCTACCTCGCCCTGTACCTTTTGACCGGCTTGGTTTCACCGTACCTTCTGTGGGATTGTAGTCTCTCATTTTAACAGAAAGGACTTCATCAATCCTCAGACCATGTAGAGTAAGCAAGAAGATCGAACGATTTCGATAGTTGGTAAAGTTAGAGTAAATCGCCTGAATCTCATAATCCGTGTATTCCATAATGTATTCTTTATCAGTTGTTTTGAACTTGGTCAAAAATAAATCGATGGTCGCATCGGAAATTGATTCAACGGCATTCCATTTCAATCTCAAAGCAGTCTTGTACTCTAGCAGTTTGCCTTCTTCCCAGCTATTAATCTGTAGGACACTATGATCAGAAAACTGCCATAGGAACTTATAAAATCTAACAATCGTCTGTTTATGCCTAATGATACTTTCGTAGCCCATACTTGGTTCCCCGGAAATCTCGCCAGTATTTGTGTTAAAGTTGATGATATAAAGCATGTAAGCCTTCACATCCTCATCTGTGGCATTCCAATATTCAACACCTCTATCTTGTAAGAAGTTGAAGAACTTAATAAGAATGTATCCAACACGTTTTCCATATTGTAAAGAATTCTTAGAACGGTTAGCGATAAAGAGGCTTGAATAAAAGTCTGGTATATTTGGTTTACAAATAAAATAGAAATTAGAGATATGGCCATTTTTATGAGTTTTTCTAGCTGTTCGAATTCGATATGACATATTCATTGCTTAATACCAAATGATTACATTAAATGTTTTTTTAACGATGGAAACTTCTTTATCAGTTCTTGATGAAAAGATTTTTCAATAATTGCATAGCCTCGCCATTTCCACATCCACTGAAAAACTTCATCTATAGTGTTTAAGACAATGATTCTTTCCTTGTCTTCATATACAGTTTTAATAGCATTAATGTATTCATAATTAACAGGTCGTATAGAACGTATTTCTTTACCAGATACTTCATCGAAGTTGACCCAGATAGTGTATTTTTCAATAGTAGAAGTTCGCACTGGTGGACCCCAGTCTTCTAGCCAAAATTCGTAATCAATAGTGGCATAAGCTGAAAAAATATAGTAAATATCTTTTGTCAAATCATAATCCCTGTTGAGGCATGTCTGATATTCTAAACCGGTTCTAGATTCTTTAATATTTTGTTGGACTTCAGAAATAAATCCTGATAAGTCGGCATAGTTTTTGAAGTTTCGTTCTATAGCTAATTTTTCAAGTTCTAAGCTATGTTTACTGTTGTTCTTAATTTTGTTTTGGTGAGCTTTCGTTTTAAATTTATTGAGGTAGTTAGTTACCCATTGAAGTAGTTCATGATGGTGTAATTCTAAGCTAAAATTTGGGGAAGTTATATCTTTCACATTTTATCCTTTGCTAATTCAAATATTGATATATCCCGAGTTCAACAATATTAATTAGTCAAGTAAATGTAAAATATTTTTAATAGAGATAGTTATTCCATTATCTACAGATATGAAGGTTTTGTTTTCGGGCAAACAGGTAAACTATCATCACCTTTTGCTTAGTATATAATATTTTATGAATAAAAGCAATTAAATTGTAATGATTCGATTTCTGTATTTCCAAAACTTACTAAGATTATCTAATTTTAGTTATAATAATTAATAAGCGAGGAAGAGTATAAATTGGGATTAACTAGCGCACATCAGGGGTATGAGTATCAAGATCTTTTAACAGCATATTTTATACTTAAAGAGATTTTGAGCAATAATTTAAACTCCTCATTTGATATTGATAAAAAACATTATCCAGACGATCGATTTGATGATCTGACTATTCAAAACTCCAATGGTATTCAACGAAAACAAATTAAATATAGCAATGAAGATACATCAAAGGAACTCATAAAAGATGATCTATCAAACGATAGTAATTATAAATTAGCTATTTTTAAATTATTTGAAAGTTGGAAGAAACTTAACACAAGTAATAGTGAATTTAGATTATGTCTTGCGTGGGGAGAACCCACTGAGGAAACAATAAGAAACTCACTTAAACCTTCTTCATCAAAAAGTTCTTTTGAAGGTTATACAACAAAACTATATCATCTTGATTTGGAAAAGGTTTGGGAAGTTTCTCCACAAAAGTTTAATCGCTGGGATAGTTTAAAACGTTATGTAAAAAGTGAGAAGGTAGATCGAAAAGAGTTTAAACTTTTTTGTGACTCATTAGTGATTGAACTTGATTTTCCAAAAGAAGAAAAATTAAAATTAATTGTTTCTAAACAGATAGAAAAACTTGGAATTGGTCAATATCCAAATGAAGGTAGAATTGATGATTTTATAGAGATCTTTGCAAAGAAAATAAATGGTTATAGATCTAGAGAAATAGCCGGTATAACTGTAAAAAATATTTTGGACGACCTGCGAGTTAAAACAGATTTTGGAAGAATTGAACAAAAGTTTGAAATTGATTCTGCAAAAAATCTTATTGATGACACAAAGCTAGAACAATTCTATAGAGAAGTTATCACTAATAATAAAACCGCAGTTGTGGGTGATCCAGGGAGTGGTAAGTCTTGGTTTCTGACAAACTTTATGGAATATGCAACAGCACAAAACGTTAACGTTATTCGACACTACTGTTTTACAGGAACAGATGATGATCTTAGACTTGAAAGAATTAAGTCCGATGTCTTTTTTGGTAACTTAATAGCTGATATCATTGATCACTTCCCTCATTTACAAAAATACAAGGATAAATTGTTTGCATCTGATCTTAATGAGCTTAATTTATTATTGTCAAGAATCGAAGATAGTACCATCATAATAATTGATGGGCTTGATCATATAGACAGAGTTTTAGAGTCTTCAATAGGTTTGGCAATAGACCAGACACAAATTATCGAGTTTATTAAACAAATTGAGTCTACTGAAAATGTTTCAATCATATTGGGGTCTCAATCAATTGTTGAAATTGATGAACTCATCTCAGATCACAAATATATCAAACATGAAATAGCAAAATGGTCAGAGTCTGAAATTGAAACCTTGATGAAGTCCTTTAGCGTTGAAAATATTGAATTATCAGAGAAAAAGTTATCTTTATTGCTATATGATAAATCTAATAGAAATCCATTATATTTAACTTATTTGTTAAAAATGATTCAAGAAGAAAGTTCTTTAACAATAGAATTTATTAATGCTCTGCCTGAATATGATTTTAACCTAAAGACGTACTATGATTATTTAACCGGATTAATTAGTAATAATCTCACATCTGAAACACTAGCTTGTTTAGATTTCCGAGTTAATCGAGATGAGTTGAAAAGTATTATTCCAAGATCAGGTCATTTTGGTGATGATATAAAAACCTTAGCTCCGGTTTTAAATGAAAATTACTCTAGAGGTGGTATCAAACTTTATCATGATAGTTTTAGAAGATATGTGTTTGAAAAGCTTTCAGAAGAAGATTTATTGTCTATATACAAAGAAATTATTGATTGGTTAGTTGACAAAGGCTTTTATCAGAATCAAAAATCTTATAGAAACTTGTTGGCATACTATCTTAAGGTCAAAAATTATGATGCGATTAAAAAGTATGCTACCAATGATTTTTTGGCTCAAAGTATCTTTTATGGGTATGCAGAAAATGCAATTAAAATAAATTATCAATATTTTTTACTTACAGCAAAGAATACTCAAGACTGGGAATTATTTATATTTCTTAGTGAGTTCAATAGAGCTTTTTATAGTACACTTTCTTCTGATTACTATAGTGAACAATTAGAACATTTTGATTTATATTATGAGGCAGTTGGACTAGTACATGGTTTTGAGTATGCTAACCAAATGCTTTATTATGATGGTCATAAAAATTTTGACGATACACTCATTGCTAAAGGCTTTTATATCTCCCAAAACAATGGATTTACTCCTAATTGGAATTTATTAAACGATTATTTTAAAAAAGAGCCTGTTTTAGACAACTTTAAATATTTTTTAACATATTTAATTGCTATAAATAAGTTTGATGCGTTTTGTAAAAAAAAGTTTAAACTTTTGTTGTCCTCACGTAACTATTCATTTTTTCAAATATTCATAACAGAAACCTATAATAATCTTGGATATGAAAAGATCCTGGAATTTTTTGATGCTATTCCAAATAAACAACAAAATCGCTTTGGCAACAAAATTAACAGTATATTAGATGATACAAATTGTGCCTCTAGGTTAAATGTTAAGCTTGAAACAAAACCCACCTTGCATCCTTTAAACTTAGATTTTGTAGATGGGTATATCCATGCAGAAGATTTAGAAGATTTTATTCATTTGGTTGAGCAATATGCTCTTTATGATTGTGACAGTTTAAGAGATTTTGAAGGGACAATACCATCGAAAAATTTCTTTTTTAACTGGTTAAAATTTACTATTACAAATTATTTAATTGAAGATGAGATCAACAGTGGAAAATTACACAGTAGTTCAAAGATAGAAAAACGTATTGTAGGAAATTATAAATTTTTAGCATCTGATACAGAGCCATATAAAGGAACTCCTCGAGCAATAGATTTCAATCACCAAGGAAGATATGCTATTCAAAAAAGTATAGAAAGACCATTAAAATATATATTGTCATCTAAGAGCTGGAAAAAAATAATTAAATGTTTAAATTCATTACCTTTTAATTATTTAGCAAACATTGAGAATATAGTAAATGAAATTAATATTAAGTTTATGTTATCTTCCATTGAAGAGATTGATGATGTAGATAGTGATTATTACAGTGAACATTTAACATATGCATTGAAAAAATCAATATTATATTCTAAACTTAAAAAAACGGACGAATCAAAAAGTGAACTTTATCATGCTGCTATTTTGATGACCGCATATACCTTTAGAAAGGATAATACTTTATCGGAAATCATTGAACCACTTTTAACTATAAACAAGCTTTCTCCAAAACAAGCGATTAAGTATGGAAAAAAATTAAAATATTTGAATGAAGCTGTCGAGAGGCATACTGAAGATGGTAAAACTATAAGATGGCTCATTATTCACTGGTTTAGGGAATTATTAAAAATTGATTATTTACTGGCTTCTAAGTATTTGATTTCTCAGCTTTTAGATCATGAATATTACTGGAAACTTCAGTATATGTTGATTGACTTTATTATACATAATAAGCAAATTGATCCTATCATACTGCACTTTTTACATCGTATATTACCGACTACAAACAAAAATCAATATATTGAAAGTTTTCTTGATAATATACATACCTTAATTACCATTGACAGTAAATTAGCAAAATCATCACTTATAAACGTTTTATCAAGAGATCTAAATGATTCACATGAGACATTGTCTATTAAAACAACTACTAAATTATCAGCACTAAAATATGATTTAAAAGTTCGAAAAAAAATTAAGCAAAAGAAAAAAGATAATTTTACTTATTCACGAGAAAAAACATTAGTTCAACGACTAGATGAAGGATTTCCTCAAATTAGTCAATTATCCATAGAAGAAATCATTATATTGTTAGAAAAAAACACAGCACAGCCTCAAATAATGATTCCTTTATTTTATCATTTACAGGAAAAATTTGATGACAATAACATTAAAGACTTCGTATCCAAAATACTAAAAATAAAGTATAGGTTTTACGATGATGATTATAATATTTTGTATAAATTTATTGATGGTTTAGATATTTCAAATGATGTCAAAGTATATTTACTTGTAGAACTATTTGTATATTCAAAAAGTGGTTGGTATGAGATGTTTATCCAAAAGGAGGCATTAACCAAGGCAGCTTCAATCAATAAAGAACTTACACTATCATATTTATCACAACACTTATCAAATCTTTTTCAAGATGGTGGCTCAGGTGGGGCAAGTACTTCAAACCTAATTATAGCTTTTGATGATGCCGGGATTGAAAAAGATATTATTTTGGCTATGTATAAAAAAGCATTTACATATATAACACTTAGAATTCCTCATAAAAAAGAAAAAAAATGGAAGCATATTAAAAAAATTTCTATTGATTCTATGGATAATAATGAGATAGCAATAGTTGTAATATTAGCTAAAATGAAAAACTTTGATATGGTTATACAGCAAGAAATTATTTATATGATAGATTATTTATTAGATTATAATTCGAACTTGCTTGAAAAACCTATACATTGGTTTTTTCAAAACTTACAGCTTTTCCCTCATTCTACAATTTCAGGAATTTTAGAGGTCTTCTTATTGCACCTAAATAAGAAAAAGGAGTTTTTCAAATCATTCGAACAGGATTTCTCACATACTAAGTTATTGGAAAATTTATACATAACTAATATTACAGATGAGATTCTTATAGGTATACGTGATGTATTATAAAAGTTATATCGATTCAAATAAATATATTTTGTATTTAGAGTTTATTGGTCTAGATATCGATACAGTAAAAAAAGAAATACAAAATAAGTTAAAAGAAGACAAAAGAAGAGAGTCAGTTATGGAAGTATTCAGTAATAGAGTATATAAACTTTTGACTCCAAATATTTATATAGAGAATTTCATATTTGAGGAAGTAAACGCATATTTATTCAAAAACTATAAAGATTCTGTAGTTTTTGAAAATGATATACGAATAGATATAAAAACAATAATTGCAACGAAAAACTCTTTAATTGATAGGCCAAATAGATTAAAACCTTCTGAACTTAATGATGGGTTTTATGATATTGAGGAAGAGGACAATTTTATAATAATTGCTAGATTTGAAAATGAAACATTAGTTGAACAGACAGGAAAAGTTGGAGGAAAAATATCTTGTCAAGGCATAGTACCAGTTAAGCGAGTCTTTAATCCTTTTTTTGATTCAGTTTCCAGTTTGATATGGGAAAATAATTTTTACACAGATAACCCATTTCAAATTATAGGATTTTCTAAAATCTTCAATACTATTGAAGCTAAATATGTTCTTTGGCTTGATAGTGAATTAATGGACTTTTTAGAATTAAAGTTGCAGAACTACAGTTTCGGACTTTCTGCCTGCACTGAGGAAGGAGAAACCATTTTATTGTATAGAAATTGGAAAGATAATCTGTTAGGTACTGATATACATGATAATATAGCAAAATTAGAAGGATGCGAACTATTATTGCGAAAAGATTATTTTGAGAGACTTAAAGAGATAGTTGGTGAATTATATTTTGTAACAGATGTGATTGAAATTTAGAGTATAAAATAAAGGAAATATTTGAAAAAAAATATTAAATGTTATATGTGTGATAGCGATGCAGTTTCAAGTGAGCATGTTCCACCAAAATGTTTATTTCCAGAATCAAAAGATGTCGAGGGAGAGAACTATCGAAAGCATTTAATTACCGTTCCAAGTTGTGAAATTCATAATAGTGCCAAAAGCAAAGATGATGAATTTTTAATGATTAGTTTAGCCGGTATAATTGGTAATAACTCAATTGGATATCTCCATAAATTTACAAAAGTTAATCGTGCAATTAGAAGAACAGCAAATAGATTACTTGATAAAGCATTTACATCACGAAAACATTACTACCTAAAAAGGGATAATGGTTTTCTTGAAGTTATTTGGGGAACTCCAGACCATGAAAGACTAATAAGTTGTTTTGAACATATTGCATATGGGCTTCATTATTATCATTTGGGAAAATGCTTTAAAGGTAAAGTAAACGTTCTTCTTGGTTATCTTCATAGTGAAGATGAGGGTAACAATACTTTTGTTCAATATATAAAAGATCGAGCTGCAATTGATTTAAAAGACATACCCGAATATGGTGAAAATAGAGATATTTTTTATTATCAATTTTCAGATCCTGATGACAATGGGATTTATATGGTTCATATGAGATTTTATGGTGGTATAGATATTTATGCTTCGTTTCTACCTGAGGACAAACCCAAGCCATTTGATTTGGGAATCGAATTGATGAATGCAGGTATTGAAACAGTCTTTGTTTTAGATGGCAAGGAATATAGAGTAAAAAAAGCCAACAAATCAGAGGAAAAGAATGAGTCAGAAAACCTCTAAATGTCTGAGTGATGCAATAGCGAATTTGAAAAGTACTGAAAAAGAATTATTACAACTTGGTAAGCTCATGCTTTCTGCTGATGATGGTAAATTATTTCCAGTAGATCTAATAGCAATAGGTGCAATGAAACGTACTGCGAGTAATACAGAAGGATTTATTGGATTAGTAGAGGCTCAAAATATGACTTCTGCACGTTCTTTGTTAAGAGTTCAACTTGATACTTTTATGCGATTTTCAGCAATATGGCTCGTGGATTCACCACATGATTTTGCACATGAAATTATTGGTGGAAAACATATCCGAAATATTAAAGATAGAGCTGGAAATAAAATGACAGATAGCTATTTAGTAGAAACTCTTTCTAAAGAATACCCATGGATCAAAAATGTGTATGATAATTTAAGTGGTTATATTCACTTTTCTGCTCAACATTTATTTAATGCGGTTGAGAAAGTCGATGATGATACGAGAACATTAAGTCTCGTTATTGGGAAAGAAGATCAAAAATATCCTGAATGGTCATGGATAGAAACAGTTGATTGTTTTACGGAGTCTGTCAATATCTTTTTTCACTACCTAAAAGGTTGGATAGCAACAAAAAATGTGTAATATTGCAAATAAATCAAAGGATCTAATCAAAAACTCCTAAGCGATTTTTTTAATTGCTTATTTTAAACGTTATATAAAGGTTGACTTATGGCTAGTAAGATAATAATAAAGACCATTCAATATTTTGTGTCATCGATAGATAAAAAATTATATCACTATTGGTAGTCTATCTCTAAGCGACTTCATGTAAGAGAATCATTAGTTTTTTAACTTTTTTGAGCTAATTTTTTTTGGATCACTTTCATAATAAAAACATTTTATAAGGTTTTGCATTTTTTCAATAAATACACATTTCCTTTGTTTGTTTATTCGACAAATACAAGGCTATTAGCATATAATGTTTATTGAAAACAGTTATACGGCATTGCACGATTGTGCGCTTGCAGTCCAAAGCGGACATTAAATAATCTATCTGTTTAAATCTCTATCGTTAAAAGAAGACTGTAGGAATGGTAAATGCTTAAGAGAATAAAGTTGATTCAGGGAATAGGAAGCTTCTGTCAAGCTCGCGGTAGTTCATTTGAGCTGGCAAAAGTAAATGTTGTTTATGGAGAGAACCGGAACGGGAAAAGTACACTTTGTGATGTTCTTCATTCTCTTGAGTCCAATAACCCAGAGTTAATTTTAAACCGAAAAGCGATACCTGATGATGCGACTAGGCCGCCTAAGGTTGAGTTCCAATTTGAGACAAGCACGGGTAATCAAGTAGCGCGCTTTGAAAATGGAGCTTGGCAGGTTGCGGAGCCTGATTGCTCTAAGCTATACGTGTTTGATCACAGCTTTATACATAGGAATGTCATTACTGGTCAAAAACAAGAACGGCAAAACTCAGAGAGCGTAACGAGCTTCATTCTGGGTGAAGCCAATACCGTTCTATATAAGCAATTGGCTGAACTTAATGAATCAGTACGCAGCGAGCGCAGTAATCTAACTAGTATAGAAAGACAGCTACAGCAGAGTGGGATAGCCAATGCGCAAGAATATGCAAACTCACTCTTACCCACAGAATCCAAGCAAGACTTGGAAGCTCTAGCCGCGTCACAAAAGCAGAGAGAGCAGCAGATTGCCACTACCATACAAAACGCTGATGGGATAAGGGTAAGACGTGTTCTCACTTCTATTGCCAGACAAATCGACTACAACCAAACGGTCGAAAAAATAAATGCAACACTTGCGGCAAATCTTCAAAACGTGCATCAAGGGGCACTTGCTACTCTTGAAACTCATATATCTCACCATGTTAATAATCCAGCATCGTTTAAAGGCTGGGCTGCGCAGGGGCTCGGCTTTGTCAAAGATGAATCTTGTCCATTTTGTGGGCAGGGGCTTGGTGAGAATGAAAAGGGATTAATTGCCACTTACCAGCAGGCATTCAATACGGAGTTTGACGACTTTAATAACAGAGTTAAACAGACACTTGATCAACTACGGCAGCCATTTTTAATTCAAGACACGAGAGAAAATATAGGTCAGCTGCATCAGGCTAATAAGGACACGATATCCCTTTACTTCGAACCTGAAATTTCCGCGAATCCTGCTCTTCCCAGCTTGATCACATCTCTTGATCAGCAATTTCAGGGGATCTTATCAGCCTATGATGCACTGAAAAGTAATATACAGGTGGCTACGGACTTTTGGTTGCCGATTCTAAATCAGAAGTATAACATGCCGTATGAAGCTATGCAGATAATAGACTTTTCTGGTCTTCTTGGAACAGTAGGGGCATACAATCAAGTCATTTACTCTTACTGGCAGGTGTGTGAAGAAATTAATAGGCTGTTAAATCAATTCAAAGCTTCAATTGATTCCCAGCAGCTTCGAAATGATATGGCACAGATGGTGCAGAGCTACAATTTGACTATGGGGCTTATCAAGCGTATTGACTTAGAACCATTGTGCCATCAGTACAGAGAAAAACAACAGCAAGTATCAAGAACGCAAACTACCTATAATCAGAGAAAAGAACAGCTTGAGCAATCACAAAGCGCCTATTTAGAAAGTTACTTTGATTCGGTGAATAGACTGTTTACCGAACTTGGCAGTAATGATTTTGAGATTACTAAGGAGGCGAATAATCGAGGGAAGATGGTGGTTTATGAGCTGCGTGTCAAGTTTAAAGGTCAGCCTATTCCGGTAGATAAGGTGAACTTTGTATTCAGTGAGTCAGATCGAAGGGCTTTGGCGTTGTGTATTTTCTTGGCAAAGATTATGTCTCTGTCGACAGATGAGAAATCAAAAGCAATTTTAGTATTTGATGATCCTGTAACAAGTTTTGATAATGAAAGAATTACCTTGATTCTCAACAAGCTTGATGAATTGCAGCGCGAGGTTAAACAGCTTATCGTAACGACTCACTACAAAGGAATGGCTTCGAAAGCAGTCAAGAAATTTCGGCGGATAGTTAAGTCTGTAAGGCTTACAAATACAGCTAATGGCACCGATATTAGTGTTGTTGATAACGATAGCATGACAGCATCAGACCATGATGTGGCCTTCGATAGAATTAAAGCATTTGTAGAAAGAGCAACTAATAATAATATAATCACTGAATTGCGTCCGTTCTTCGAAGAGGAAATAAGGAGTCGATATAAGAAACAACTAGCTGAGTTTGGGGTTAGTAAGGAAGATTTATCAGTTTGCATCAATACACTAAATGATAATGGCATTTTATCAGATACTCTTGCAGCACGCTTAAATTCCTTAAGAGATTCACTCAACACTCCCATGCATGAAATAGGACAAGATGCTGTTGAAAATACAAGGTCTATAGCTAACCAGATACTTCTTGTTGTGTATAATGAACTAACAGCGTAAGTTCTTGAGGTTGATTTCAGACTGTACGTCCGTAGTAATTAACATTTGCTGATGTCTGAGTGATGACTTGGGTACCGTTATAACAAAGTGCTACTAGCGGACTAATTTCCCGCACAGCGTGGCGTTAACTCGATCTTTCTTGAAAACCTTATAAAATATATTAAATGTATAAGGTTTTCAGTCTTTTTTTGTTGTTGAAATTTTTAGTGTACTTCATTAGTCTTAAGAGTTTTTTACTAGAAGCAATAGTAAAAAATGATAGTATATTTAACTATTGTTTTTTCGAAGTAATATTGCCATAAATTGTACTATTACTATTAACTTTTATAGGTATTCTTAAAGACGCTGTTGCAGCTGCTAAATAATTACTCTCCGGTTACCCTTCGGGGTAACCTTTTCTTTTATAAATCTATTCTCTTTACTTAATTTATTCCATCTTTAACAAGCATTATCCAATTTTTTTGCACTAGAACAGTTTGCTACCTGATTTGTCACGTAGATAACAGTACCAAGCATCCAAATCAGCATTGATCCAATAAATACTGATACGAAAATGATATTCTTATTATCTTTCTTCTTATGATCATCAGCTGCCATGATACTTCCTTTATATCTGATTTTATTTAGTATACATATGCCTATGTGTACTCTTTGTGTACTCTGCCAGTGACAACATGATATAATTCGTTCAAAAAAAGAGAGACAATGAGAGTTGATGAGATGATAGGATTAGGTGTGGCGGGGAACTTTGCACACCATCTCGAGCAAGCAGGTGAGCTTGCAGACTTTAAAGACGTGCAAACAGAAGAACCTGAAGCACCTAAAGGAATTTTCCCTTTTTATCTTCCTTCTAGCGAATGTTTTTTGGGTATCTATTCTATAGCTACAGCTGAGTTGAAATTACCGGAGTATGAGGCTAATGCACAAGTAGAGCCTGAGATTGGGATACAGTTTGAGATCGTGTATGGTGAAAACCATGAAGTCGTTGACCTGATTGCTGAAAGATTTACGACGTTTAATGACTGTACGATCCGTAAAGAGGGTGCTAAAAAAATATCAGAAAAGAAAAGTTGGGGACCAAACTCTAAAGGGATCGGTAATAAGTGGATCGATATAGATAAGTTCGAAGAGGGTGGAGTGATGGACAGGTACCATCTTTGCTCTTTTGTAAAACGTAATGGTGTGCTCCATGAGTATGGTGTAGATGCACCCCTTCTAGGATACAGTTATTTTTATACTAAGCTCAAAAATTGGCTGATTGATAAAATGAATAACCAGAAGGATTTTGGTCCTTTAGAGAATATCTCAGAGCATCTCAAAGCGTGTAAGTATCCATCACATGCCTTGATATCTATTGGAGCAACAGCCTATGCTGAATTTGGTGAACATAATTATCTCAAGAGCGGTGATGAAGTTTATGTGATAGCCTATGATGCGACTAAAGATGACTCTAGTCTGGATTTATCAGAGACTAAAGTGATACTTCACCAAACAGTACTGTAATTAGCTAGATGACGGAAGGCTACTATGCTTAGAACATTACTTATTTCTCTATTGACCCTTTCTTTACTCATGAGTGAAGAAGTGTCAACTAGCATCAAACTTTCTGATCAGAATTTTATTATGACCACTGAATTATATGATCTCTATGACAGTAAGGGTAAAGTGATGCGGCTTTATCAAGAGTTACGCAATGGAGAGAAGAAGCAACTCTTGTCATTTACACTCAATGATACTACCGGCCCTTGTCATGAAAGAAGTGTAGAAGAGGGAAGTTATGAAGTGAATGGATCCAAGATTATCTTTTATACCCTTTTAGATAGACGAGGCAATGCAGATGCTCCCTATGGTGCACGCATAGCAACCTATACGGTAGATGAAAATGGAGAACTCATCCTCCTTTCAAGTAAAATTTATATCGAGACAGAGCGTAGAACTGAAGCAAAAAAGAGTGCGATGCAGTATCTTTTTACTTCACCTGTGACCCAAAGTGAAAAAGAAGCACTAAGACAATATGTAGAGAGTGCCGAGAAACGTTTCAAAGGAACATTTGTCTTTGGAGAGGAAGCACGATCATTGATAAAAGAAGTAAATGAAGCACTTCAGCGAAAAATGCAAAAACGTTGGCATTAAAGTTTAAAGAGTAAAAGGCTGAGTGCCATCACAAACATTCCTGCTACTACACCTATGAGAGAGGTATGGTCATTCCCATAACGTCTGGATGATGGAAGCAGCTCATCAAAGGAGATATAGATCATGATCCCTGCAACCAATCCAAAAGTAATTCCTAATGTAAGATCACCCATCAGCGGTGTTATCAATAGATAGCCTAAAACAGCTCCAATCGGTTCAGTAAGACCTGAAGCTAATGCAAATAAGAAAGCTTTCTTCCTATTATTCGTTGCATAGTAAATTGGAAGTGCAACGGCTAAACCTTCAGGGATATTGTGAATAGCAATAGCTAAAGCTATGGCAGCACCTGTATGCATATCCTGCAGGGTCATAACGAATGTTGCAAAACCTTCTGGTAAATTATGTATGGAGATGGCAATTGCTGTAAAGAGTCCGGCCCTAGAGAGGATACTGAACTGTGCATTGACTGAGGAAACGTGACGATCACCATATTCCAATGCATGGTGTGGGTTGATTTGATCGGGGATAAGCTGATCAATGATAAAAGTAAGTCCTATCCCTAGAAAAAAGGCTATAAGACCTAGTACTTCTCCTGATAATGTACCATAATGATGTGCAAAAGCACTCTGAGAAGCTGTAAGAATCTCTACAAAAGAGATATAGATCATTACTCCTGCAGAAAAACCAAGTCCAATGGATAAAAACTTTGTATTGTCTGCTTTGCTGACAAATGTCAGCAGTGCCCCTAATGCTGTAGCTAAGCCTGCAAGCAATGTCAAAAAGAATGCAGGGAGGAAGTTCTCAAGAGTAAGTGTCTCCACTTTCTTTCCTCTAGAGTTTTCTTCGCAAGCTTTCTACAAAATCAGAGATATCATCATGTAATGCCTGAAGATCTTCTTCATGTTCTACTTCATCTGCAAGGATCTGTGAGACGATATCATACGTAACGATATCTTTGTCTTTGGTCATATCAGCAATTTGGGAGTAGACAGAGATAGCACATTGTTCACCTTTGATAGAATCTTCGAGTATGGCAACGACATCAAAATCATTTGGTGCATCATACCCACAGTTCGTATGCTTAAACCAATCTTGTGGATTAAGTAAAGGTGTACCGCCAAGTTGAATGATCCTGTCTGCTACCAAATTGGCATGTCTTAGTTCATCGGTGGCATGCTGTGTCAGTTCAGCTATTGCAGCATCTTTCATAATGCCTTTGATCACTTTTGCTTCGATAAAGTATTGATAATAAGCTAACCATTCATCCGCATATGCTTTGTTTAGGATTGTGATAAGATCATGAATCTCTATACCTTTGATAATCGAATTACCTTTTTTTGCCATACTAGATCCTTTCAAAATTATTAAAGAAAAAAATTATCCTTTATTCATTGTAACGCTAATAAACTTAAAGAGAAATAGTTCTTTTTTTCTGTGCTAACGAAAAATTGGTTAAAATATTGAAAAGAGATAGAGAGGCAGAATTTGAAAATAAGATATATTTTTCTAACAGTGGCGTTGGTAATGTTGTATGGATGTGAGCAGGGTACTATTTCTAAGGCCCGTCTGATGGAAGACCCGACGAAAAAACAGGAGGCTTTAGCATCTGATCAGAAAAAATACAAAGAAGTGAATGAAACTTTGGAACTCCAAAAACTGGTCGGGGCCAACCAGGTCACTTTAGCTAAAATTGAAGCAGAGAAACTTCAACAACTTAAAACATTGGAGCTGGAGCAGACAAAACTGCAAGCACAAGAGGCAGCCAAATTACAGGAAAACAAATTAGCCTATGAAAAAGAGCTGCAGGGTATGAAACTTGCTCAGGAGAAAGAACTTACTTTGCTTCAGGAAAAACGGCTTCTATCTAATCAGGGCAATCAAAATAGACTGTATCAAATCGTGATCATCGTAAGTACGTTACTTGTATTGATTATTTTACTTTTTCTGCTATGGATACATAAAAAGAATAAAGCCCATGAAGCCAAGATGCATGAAGAATCTTTAAGACATGAAGAGTTTATGCAGGCAAGTCAGCAGCATCACGAAAAGATCACAAAAATGTTAGAGATCGTAGTGGATGAAAAGATAGATAAAAATGTTAAAAAAGAGTTAGTGAAACTACTCAAAGAACAGGGAGAAGGCCCGGCTCTTTTATTGGAAGACAAAAAAAGCTAAAAGCTAGTTGCCAAACCAGCTTTTAACTCTGTCGAATGCTGATTCGAAAGTACTTTTGTGCGGTCTACTTTCTACGCCGTAGCTCTCCTGCAGTTTTTCAAGCAGCTCACGCTGCTCGTCATTGATCTTTTTAGGTAGTACCATTTTCACTTGAGCGATCAGACGGCCTTTACGTCCGCTATGAACATCTGCAACACCTTCTCCCTCAAAGATGAACTGTTCTTTGTCTTTTGTACCCTGTTTTAGTTCAAGCTCAGTTTCTCCATCTAATGTAGGGATTGTGAGTGTCTCTCCCAAGATTGCTTGCGTGAAGAATACCGGAACTTCTATATAGATATCGTTGCCGTTACGGATGAAGTTCTCATCCTCTTCAACGATAAATGTAAGGTAGAGATCTCCACGTCTACCATGTCTATCTTCATTCCCGTAACCTTGTGCCCTAAGGCGGTTGCCAGAGTCAACACCTGCAGGGATATTGATCGTAATAGTCTCGTCTTTTGTTTTATAGCCTTTCCCACTACAGCTTGGACACTTCTCAGTTGCTTTTCTTCCTTCACCGTGACACTTTGGACAGGTTTGCGCAAACTGCATACGTCCTTGGCGCATCACTACCTGGCCTTGACCGCCACAGTAGTCACAGGTTTCCAGTTTTCCATCTTTTGCCCCTGTACCCTGACAATCATCGCACGGTACTTTATACGTAATATCTATCTTCTTTTCACAGCCGAATATTGCTTCATTGAACTTTAGCGGAAGTTCTATTTCAAAGTCCAGTGCATACTTTTGTCCCGGGTCTCGTCTAGTTTGGCCAAAACCTCCGAAACCGCCAAAACCGCTGCTTCCGCCAAACATGGAGTTAAAGATATCCATAATATCATCCATGTTTGCACTGCCGAAGCCGCCACCCATACCTTGGCCTTCAAGTCCGGCTTTGCCATAACGGTCATAGATCGATCTTTTTTCATCGTCACTTAGCACCTGATAGGCTTCATTGATCACTTTGAACTTCTCTTCAGCCTCTTTGTCATCAGGATTACGATCAGGGTGATACTTCATTGCAAGCTTACGGTAGGATTTTTTCAGCTCCGAACCACTACATTCTTTGCTCACTTCTAGTATTTCGTAATAATCAAGTTCTGTCATATATTCTACACCTTAGAGCTATATAGATTTTGGCGAATTCTACCATAATTTGGTTATAATCACAAAAACTAAACGTGAAGGTAGAATATGGTAGTGCATATCGTAATGTTCAAATTTCAAGAAGAGCACAAAACAGCCAATATCGAAAAAGCAAAACAGATGTTGGAAAACTTGATGGGAACAGTACCAACACTGTGCAGTATGGAAGTGGGATTAAACTTTGCTGAGGAAGAGCGTGCAATGGACCTCAGTATTGTGACTACTTTTACAAACAAAGAAGGATTACAGGAGTATGCTGTACATCCTGAGCATCTAAAGGTAGTCGACTTTATCAAAAGTGTGGTGGAGTACTCTAAAGTTGTGGATTATGTGAAAGAATAATGAAACACACTAAGATCGAAGCCTTTGAAAACCTTGTAGAGGCATTTCAGTTATTACCTTCAATCGGTAAAAAATCAGCCATCCGTCTTGCTTATCATGCAGTAATGGAGGATGGATTTGGTGCGATGAAGCTGGCACATGCACTGGAAACCGGAGTCAATACGATCCGGAAGTGCCGAAAATGCCATAATATGAGCGAAGATGAACTTTGTGCTATATGTTCTGATCCTTACCGTGATACTGCCAAGCTTTGTATCGTACAGTCAGCAAAAGATATTTTGACCATTGAAGAGAGTGGACAATTTAACGGTGTTTATTATGTTGTCTCAGAGGTCAGTGACATGGATGAAGCACATCTTTTTTATGCTGTTGAAGGTGTAGAGGAGATTATTTTTGCGTTTCCTCCAAGCATTGCAACCGATACGATGATATTGTATATTGAAGATAAGCTTCAAGGTAAAGAAATTGAGTTTACTAAAATCGCCCAAGGTGTCCCTACCGGCGTAGAGCTTGAAAATATCGATGTATTATCACTCTCAAGAGCATTAGAAGCGAGAGTGAAGACTTAAGCTATTCTATAATAGTTTGAATTCTTTCGTTGATGTAATTTTGTATGAACTCACGTACTTCTGCATAGACAAAGGAGTCTTTGTACCCTTCGATCTTTCCGCCTGCTGCATTGGGATGTCCCCCTCCATTTCCAATAACGGCAGCCATCTTTGAAACATCCAGTTTATTATTGCTTCGAAGAGAGAAGTTCCCTCTGAAGTTAACATCCATATAGAAATCATAATCATCATTTTCTACCATACAAGCATTACCGATTATTGAAGCGCTTCCTATGTTATAGCCCAAGATACCTTTGGCATTTTTGTAGGTGATGGTCAGACGTTGTTTTTCGGTAGTTAGAAGAGCAGTTACATATGCAGCTACCAGGTTGTCTTTTGTATTATTCTTCTCTTTGAGAAAAAAGCTTTTTTTGATCTGATGAAGTTCATCGTCAAGCTTGATTGGTGCATCTGTATTATGGATCATTAGCTTGGCTGCCTGGATCATAGAAAGTTTGAAGCCCCTATCTTCGGCAGGAAACAGTATACGGTTGATTTCTTTAGCCCCGGAGATCATTCCTAGCATCACTTTCCCATACTCAAAGAGTTCATCTTCACTAACCCATATATCGATTGCATTGATCGCCTGTACAATCGTGGCAAGATCATTCTCACTGTCAAATCCATAGTGTTGTTGCAACCAGTTGTAAGTGATCAAAGTCGCACTTCTGCTTGTATCAAGCAGGTACCATGCAAAACGTTCTGCAGCATTTGCACCTGTAGCATGATGGTCAAGAAGTTGAAGTTTTGCACCGATGCGTATCGCT